>DYCJ01000124.1 GCA_019418195.1 Clostridiales bacterium
TGGAGTCCGATGCTCGGCTCATCCAGAATATATGCCACGCCGACCAGACCGGAGCCGATCTGGGTGGCAAGCCTGATACGCTGCGCCTCGCCGCCTGACAAAGTCCCCGTGGCGCGCGCCAGGGTGAGGTAATCCAGCCCTACATCCATCAGAAACTGTATCCGTGCCCGTATCTCTTTCAGAATCTGTCCGCCGATCAGCATCTGCGTGTCAGAAAGCCTCAGGTCTTTTAGGAAAGACTGCAGTTTTTCGATTGAAAGCGCGGTCACCTCCGCAATGTTTTTATCTCCAACAGTTACGGCAAGCGCTCCCGGTTTCAGCCTCTGACCTTTACATGCAGAACACGGTGTGATATTCATGAAAGTCTCATACTCTGCTTTCATGGTCTCAGATCCTGTCTCTCTGTATCGGCGCTCTACGTTTTTGATCAGACCTTCAAACGCGACATCATAAACTCCTTCACCCCGCTGCCCCTTATAGAACACTTTTACGCTTTTCCCGTTTGTTCCGTGGATCAGGATATCATGGATCTTCTTTGGGTATTTTTCAAACGGAGTATCCAGATCAAAACCATATTCTTTACAAAGCGCCTCCAGGATCGCGCGCGAAAAGCTGTTCTTGTCTGTACAGGACTGCCAGCCAAGGACAGCGATCGCACCCTCATTGATAGAAAGGGACGGATCAGGGATCATCAGCTCTTCTGCGAACTCCATCTTATATCCGAGTCCGAAACACTCCGGGCAGGCACCGAACGGATTGTTAAACGAAAAACTTCTGGGTTCGACTTCCTCGATGCTGATCCCGCAGTCCGGGCAGGAGAAGCTCTGACTGAAATTCATCGGTTCCCCGTCGATCACATCCACCACTAAAAGTCCCTCGGCAAGATGGAGTACGCTCTCTACCGAATCAGTCAGGCGTTTTTCGATTCCCGGACGCACAATCAGACGGTCCACAATGATCTCAATATTATGTTTGATATTTTTTTCCAGCGCAATGTCCTCAGACAGTTCATACATATTTCCGTCTATACGGACACGGACATATCCGCTTTTCTTCGCACGTTCCAGAAGCTTTGCATGTGTTCCCTTGCGGCCGCGCACAACTGGCGCCAGAAGCTGTATCCTGGTTCGTTCGGGAAGTGACATGATCTGATCCACCATCTGATCCACAGTCTGCTTTGCAATCTCCCTGCCGCATTTCGGGCAGTGGGGGATACCAACTCTTGCATAGAGAAGTCGGAAATAGTCATAGATCTCCGTCACAGTTCCGACAGTAGATCGGGGATTGTGGTTCGTTGATTTCTGATCGATCGAAATAGCTGGTGACAGCCCTTCGATACTCTCTACATCCGGTTTCTCCATCTGGCCTAAGAACTGTCTTGCGTACGACGACAGCGATTCCATATATCTCCGCTGTCCCTCCGCATAGATCGTGTCAAAGGCTAGAGAAGATTTTCCCGATCCGCTCAGGCCGGTAAGGACAACCAGCTCGTTCCTCGGGATGTCCACATCTATGTTTTTCAGATTATTCTCATTTGCACCCCGGATCCTGATGTATTTCCGGGCATCCATCTTTGTTCCCATGTATCTTTATCGTTTCCTTCCTGTATATCATTTATCATAACAGCCCTGCGTAACCTGTACGTCAGTGCGCCTTTATGAAGGGCGTGGGCGGGGCTGTTTTACTCGATATCATTGAGCATCTTCTTCAGATCGACCAGCTTGTCACGCAGCTCTGCCGCAGCCTCGAAATTCAGCTCCGCCGCAGCTTTCCTCATCTGTTTCGTCATATCTTTTATTAGCTTCTCCAGTTCTTTTGCGCTCATAGACTCCGGATCTTTCTCCATGCGTATCTCTTCCGCCGCAACCTTCTTCGAGATGCTGATCAGATCACGCACGGATTTCTTGATCGTCTGCGGTGTGATCCCATGCTCTTCATTATATTTCATCTGGATCTCGCGCCGCCGCTTCGTCTCATCGATCGCCATCTGCATGGAATCCGTGATCGTATCCGCATACATGATAACATGTCCCTCTGCATTACGCGCAGCACGCCCGATCGTCTGGATCAGCGATGTCTCCGAACGCAGGAATCCTTCTTTATCCGCATCCAAAATCGACACAAGCGTGATCTCAGGGATATCAAGGCCCTCACGGAGAAGGTTGATCCCGACAAGCACATCAAACACATCCAGACGCATGTCGCGGATGATCTCCGTACGTTCCAGTGTATCCACATCGGAGTGTAAATATTTCACACGGATACCCACTTCACGCATATAATCTGTAAGATCCTCTGCCATACGCTTGGTCAGTGTCGTAACAAGCACTTTGTTCTTCTTCGACACTTCTTTGTTGATCTCTCCGATCAGGTCATCGATCTGTCCCTCCACCGGACGCACGGACACCTCCGGATCAAGAAGCCCGGTCGGACGGATCACCTGCTCGGCCCTCAGAAGCTCGTGTTCTTCCTCATATGGCCCCGGTGTCGCTGACACGAACATGACCTGATTTATCTTACTCTCAAATTCTTCAAAATTCAAGGGGCGGTTATCTTTCGCCGACGGGAGGCGGAAACCGTAATCTACCAGTGTGGACTTCCTCGACTGGTCGCCGTGGTACATACCGCCGATCTGCGGGATCGTCTTGTGCGACTCGTCGATCATCATAATGAAGTCGTCCGGGAAATAATCGATCAGCGTGTAAGGAGGCTGCCCCGGCGCAAGCCCCGCCAGATGGCGGGAATAGTTCTCGATCCCGGAACAGAATCCCGTCTCCTTGAGCATCTCAATATCGAAATTTGTCCGCTCTGCAATACGCTGCGCCTCCAGAAGCTTGTCCTGACGTTTGAACTCTTTCACCCGTTCATCCAGCTCCTCCTCAATGTCGTGCACCGCCCTTTTTATATTCTCTTTATCCACAACATAATGCGACGCCGGAAAGATCGCCACATGCTTCAGTTCGTCTTTTATCTCTCCCGTAAGAATATCAATCTCTGTAATACGGTCAATTTCATCCCCGAAAAATTCAACCCGTACCGCAGTCTCGCTCTCATATGCGGGTATGATCTCAAGCACATCGCCCCGCACCCGGAAGGTACCGCGGTGAAAGTCCATATCATTGCGGTCATACTGGATCTCGATCAGCTTTGCCATCACTTCGTCCCTGTCTTTTATCATTCCCGGACGCAGAGAGATCACCATGTTCTGGTAGTCCACAGGGTTTCCCAGACCGTAGATGCAGGATACACTGGCAACGATGATCACGTCCCGCCGCTCCGTCAGCGCCATGGTGGCGGAGAGCCGCAGCTTGTCGATTTCCTCATTGATCGAGGAGTCCTTGGCAATGTAGGTGTCAGAGGAGGGAACGTAGGCTTCGGGCTGGTAGTAGTCGTAGTAGGAGACGAAGTACTCCACGGAGTTTTTCGGAAAAAACTCCTTAAATTCGCCATATAGCTGCGCTGCCAGTGTCTTGTTGTGCGCGATGATGAGGGTCGGCTTCTGTAATTGCTGGATGACATTCGCCATCGTAAATGGCTTCCCAGACCCCGTAACCCCTAGTAAAGTCTGGCATTGGTTGCCTTCCCGAAATCCCTCTACAAGCTTTCTGATTGCCTCCGGCTGATCGCCGGTAGGTTTATAGTCGGATACCAATTCGAATAATCTCTCTTCTTTTTCCACACGAATCACTCCTTACTATGCTTACTATCAGCCCGATTTCGCACCCTGAAAACCCTCCAAAAAGGCCAAAAAAACAGGCGAAAAGTCCAATTGTACGAATCAGGTCAGTAAAACCGAATTTTTTGACTGCGCGATACTGCCAATCATTCGATGGAATTTGTCACCATTTACCGGTCTAGTATATCACAATATTCATTATTTGCATAGACATATTCAAACAAATGTTCTGTATTATTATTCAACATTCATTGAATCTTTTTGCATATTATACACACACTTTTAAAGAATATAAGGCTTCTGCATAATATACAAAATCATTTTCATATAGAAATTCGGAGATACTCTTCATCCTTTGCTCTGTCGCCAAAGAATGTGTCTATTGAAAAATAAAACTTCTCTGGACTGTAATCGAGTAGGAGGGAAAATTAAATAATTTTCCCGACCTCTCACACCATATTGCGTGTCCAGATTGATACAATCGTTGAAAGGGTGCTATCGTTTTTACATTTTCTAAGAACGCCTTAAAACTAAGACTTTCCCGATTTGCAAATGCACCCTCGCATGGGCGGCTATCGTTTTGTTAGTCGGGATTGCTACATTTTGAGTATTTCCAAATGTAACTTTTAACGATAGCCTGTTTCTCAGCCTTGCTATCGTTATTTTTTGCACCCAACTGACCTACCTCATATTTTAGCAAAGCTCACGGATTATTTCCATATAAAAGCGATCTGTTCATGCACAGAAAAAGCGGCCGAAGGCATCTGTTCCATTCCGATACCTCCGACCGCTTCCGGTTTTATATTCTCGTTTCCACTTCTGCGCCGTTGCGAAAAGTGAATACCCCCCTGCCATGCGCATAGACCGTAGCGTAATCCACCAGCCGGTAAAACAGCTTCTCATCAAAATCCATCGGCAGCTTCTCCGTCTCGCTAAGTTCTGCAAGGAATCCGCTGAAAATGTCATACTGGATTTCCTTTCGCTCCCTCTCTTTTTTCAAACTGTCCGTCCGGCTCTCCAAAGCGGTGTACCGGCTGACATACCCGTCATACTTTCTGCGGTAGTCGTGCTGGTCAAGTCTCCGGGTTGCGTTCTCATCGACCAGTTTTTGGATCAGCCCCGCCGTCACTTCCATCTCGCTGCTGACCGATTCCAACTCAGTATCAATGGCGCTGCAGTCTGCCAGCATTTCCATAACCGCCCTGCAATCCCCGATGATTTCTTCCCGCTTTTCCATCAAGCTGCCGACCGCCTCAAGGAACAGCTCCTTGATCCGCTGTTCGTACAGATGGGGTGTGGCGCACTTGCTTTCTCCTTTGAACTTGGCATTACACTGCCAGACTGTCCGTTTGTATTTGCTGTTGGAGTGCCACACCTTTGAACCGAAGTATTCTCCGCAGTCGCCGCATTTCAGCTTTGCTGAGAATGGGCTGCAGCAACTATGGCTTCTTCCCAGGTTCTTCCTCCGCTGTATCTCCATCTGTACAATCTGCCACTCCGCAGGCTCGATGATAGCCTCATGGCTGCCTTCCACATAATATTGCGGCACCTCCCCTTCGTTTTCCTTGCGCTTCTTAGAAAGGAAGTCCACCGTATAACACTTTTTTGCTCCATCTTATCCCCTTATCGGGATAAGATGACAAGTGCTGCCGCCTTTCCCCGTATCATTTATTAGTACGGGGTAGTATAAAGTATTAAATAGTAGAATTATAAAGTTATCGCAGTAGAAATGTAGTATTTCATCGCAAGTTCAGACATTTTGCATAAGAAAAATGTCATAGCCTTAGTGATTTTTCAAGAACACGAAAGAAAAGCGCGAACCATAGAAGCGCATAAGAGAAAAGCGGCCTGAAAATCAGACCGCTGTAATATAACTTTGATTAGATTTGAAAGCAATAACCGGTTTCCCGGACAGACTGGAGTTTGAATGGGGGGGATCAGGAGCCGCTTGAAGTAATTTCCTTCGTAGGTTACGGACGTGGCAGCCTACCGCATTGGTTTCATTTCCAATAGCGTCCTCGCCCCATATTCTCCGATAAATCTGCTCATAGGTAAGGACTCTGTTTCTGTTTAAAACCAGAAGGCATAAAATTTTATATTCTTTTACCGTCAACTTAACCTCCCGATTGTTGCGATATACTTTTTGCTCATCCGGACGTATTTCAAGGCCCGGAAGGGATAATACTGGCTCCTTATCTAAAGTGTATTTTTCAAACTCAGGGTGCTGTTTCAGAAAGGCAAGTATTTCGTCAAAAGCGATAGTGTCAGTATCTTCTAGTTCTAAAATAATCACTTTTCCGATGGTATCGCCTCCTGTTGCTGTTTTTTTGCTGCCTCTTCTTTTCAGCAATCCCCTTGCCGGCTTCTGTCAGATGAAGGTTATAATTCTTATCCATTGTAAGGAAGCCTCCCTTTTTTAGAGTATTGACCGCTACGCATACGCTCGGTTTTGATACTCCCATGTGCCGGGATACATCAACGGAACGTACCATACCCTTTTCTTTTTGGAGAACGAGGATTGCTTCCAGATAATCTTCTAATGATTTCCCTAGAATCAGAAAACATCACCTCCTGTTACTATTTGCAACTACAGGGACCAACCTTTTTGATACTGCATCTGCTGTACCAAAGCTGCATATAAACCATTCATCTCCATGAGTTCATCGTGCTTTCCTGCCTCTTCGATTTTCCCATCGTTTAGCACCAATATTTGATCCGCATTTTTAATTGTATGCAAACGATGCGCGATAACCAACAGGATTTTATCTCGTACCAATTCATCAATAGCCTCTTGTATATAACTTTCATTATCACTATCGACACTTGCAGTCGCCTCATCCAAAATAACAATAGGTGCGTCCTTTAAAATACAGCGTGCGATAGAAATGCGTTGCTTTTCTCCTCCGGATAAAGTTGCCCCTCCCTCGCCAATCATGGTATTGAATCCCTCTGGCATGGCCATAATAAAATCATAACACCGGGCTTTTTTTGCAGCTTCATAAACCTCTTTTTCGGTGGCTTCTGATCTTCCCATTAAGATATTATTGTATATGGTATCCTGAAACAAATATACGTTTTGGAACACCATACTAATCTGTCCCATAAGTTCTTCTATGGATAAGTCCCTAATATCAACACCTTTCACTGTTATAGAACCACTTTTTACATCCCAGAACCGGGCAAGCGAATTTGCTATTGTTGATTTGCCTGAACCGCTCGGCCCAACAAGAGCAGTCATTGTATTTTCTTTTAAAGAAAATGTAACATTGTGCAAGACCTCATGATCCCCATATGCAAAACTTACATTTTCATAATCTACTACGTTGCCATCAGCAGACTCTGGCAATTTCACGGTGCCTGTATCTGGTAAAATCTTTTCATCCAATATTTCTTCTAACCTATCCAAACAGCTCTCCATAACTGTCAGATTAGCAGATTCCATAAAAAGTGTTTTCAGAGGATTAAACACCTCTAAGACAAATAACAACATCCCCATAACATATGTCAAAGTAAGCGCCCCATTTATGTATGCGATCACACCATATAGAAAGATACCGACAATTCCAAATGCATAGATAATATTCAATCCAGAGATCCACGGTGTTGCAGTTTTTTCAAATGAAATGCTTTTATCGCGTGATTCCTTAAAGTTCTCTTGTAACTGTTTTGATTTTTCACCTAACAAGTTGTAACTCTTTAT
>DYCJ01000125.1 GCA_019418195.1 Clostridiales bacterium
GGGGATGCTTATAATAAGCGAGGAGAAAAGCAGATCTCGGAGTATCTGGAATATTATGGATTGAAGAAAGGGAATATGATCAGCTTTAATTTCAATAAGAAAAAAGAGATTGGTGTAAAGGATATTGTTGTGGGGGATAAACTGCTGGTGGAAGCGGTGGTGTGATTATATAAAACAGGCATGTATAGCTAAAAAACAATAAGGATTTTTAAGTATTATGAAACTTATATTAACTGATCAAATGAAAGATGGCTTTAATACTGCTTATATAGACAAAACATATTCTTCAAAACGAAGACGTTTCCTGTGTTTATTAATTATGACAAGGAAGAAGATATTCAGGATACGATCAAGTATGAGGATCATTTTGTGAGTCCAAATAGACTGATTGCTATTTCGAAGCAGAGCAGGACCAAGGATTCGGAAGATGTTCAGAATTTCCTGCATGCACAGGAGCGGGGAATAGATGTAGAGCTGTTTGTCCGAAAGAATAAAGACGACAAGATTTCAAAAGAATTTTATTATCTGGGAAGAATGAAGGCAACGGGACAAGCTACAGAATTTATTATGGCAAATACAGACAAAACAGCAGTGGAAATAGAATGGGAGTTGGACACTCCCGTTCGTGAAGATATTTGCGAATATATTGTGAACAACTAATGGAGGAACTCAATGAAAACAGTAAAAGTAGTCGCAGCAATCATCATACACAACAACCGCATTTTTGCCACTCAGCGTGGATACGGTGACTTTAAAGACGGCTGGGAGTTTCCGGGCGGAAAGATCGAACCAGGAGAAACACCTCAACAGGCACTTGTCCGCGAGATCAAAGAAGAGCTGGATACGGAGATTGAAGTCGGAGATTATCTTGAGACGGTAGAGTATGACTATCCGAATTTTCATCTGTCTATGGATTGCTTTTTCTGTACGATCAAGATGGGAGATCTTGTCCTGAGAGAGCATGAAGCTGCAAAGTGGCTGACGGTTGAGACTTTAGACGATGTGGATTGGCTGCCGGCAGATAAAGTACTTATTGAACAGATAAAACGATATCTTATGAAGCACTGAGATGAGCAAAAGGGTTACGCGTTAAAAAGGATTCATATAAAGCAAAGAATTATCTTTAACGAGGAGGTCTTATAATGTTTCCTGGGTTTTCAAAGAAGAAAAAAGCGGCATTAACAGCATACGACCCCTCCCTCAAACGCCCTGCCCTCCGCTGCAGCATCTGCACCGGAGAGCAGGTGGCGGGGTTTAAAAACCTTTCCGACGGGAAATTCGAGGAAGTCATGCTGATCCGGAATGAGTCGGACCTTCAGGCTTTCCGTGAGCAGTACGGGATCACGGAAAATATCGAAAAAATTTACTGACTGCAGACGGAACAGACAACACAGATAAGATATATGCAACAAAGGAGTTTACTATGAAAGAATATCAGGATCATAATGCGAAGGATATCCGGGATCTGACCATATACACAAAGACTATACCGGCGCACCCGGCGTCTTTTGCGGACTTTCCGTCTGTACTCCACCCGGATATCCGTACATATCTGACCTCTCACAATATTCCCCGTCTGTACACGCATCAGGCGGAGATGTTCGAGAAAGCGCAGACCGGTGAGAATGTGGTGATCACTACGTCAACAGCCAGCGGGAAGACGCTGAGTTTCCTGCTTCCGGTGCTGCAGGCGGTTCTGGACAATCCGCTCACCAGAGCAATATTTGTATACCCGACGAAAGCGCTTGCGGCGGATCAATACAGGGCGCTCCAGCCAATTCTTGATTATTTTGGAGAGGGAAGGATTTCGGCGGGAGTTTATGACGGCGATACGATGCAGGCGGAGCGCAGCCGGATCCGAAAAAGTGCAAATATTATTTTGACCAACCCGGAGATGCTGAATGCGGCGTTCCTGCCGAATCACAGCAAGTACGGGTTTGATTTTATTTTTACCAATTTGAAATATGTTGTGATCGATGAGCTTCACAGCTACAGAGGGGCATTCGGCGCTCATCTGGCCAATATCTTCCGCAGGATGAAGCGGGTGTGCGGTTACTATCGGTCAAATCCGCAGTTTCTGTGCAGTTCGGCTACTATTGCAAACCCGGTGGAGCTTGCGGGGCGGATCTGCGGGGAGGAGTTTGTGCTGATCGACAGGGACGGATCTGCAGCACCGGAGAAAGAGTACCGGATCATACAGCCGCCGGAGATCAAGGGGAAAAATGACAAGATCTATGGAAGGCGGTCCGCGTCATCAGTTGCGGCGGACCTGATTCCGGAACTGGTAGAAGAAAAACGTCATTTTATTGCATTTGGCAGAAGCCGGAGAAATGTTGAGGTTATCTTAAAGGAATCCCGGGACAAGCTGGATGCGGCGGGGTTTTTAAGCCATGGAGACAGCGGGAAGATTGCAGGATACCGTGGGGGATACACACCGCTGGAGAGACGGGAGATCGAACGGAAGATGACGGAAGGCGAGCTCTCAGGTCTTGTCTCTACGAATGCGCTGGAGCTGGGAATCGATATCGGAAGTCTGGATTCCACAGTGATCGTCGGCTATCCGGGAACGAGAGCCTCCTTCTGGCAGCAGAGCGGACGTGCCGGAAGAAGCGGTGGCAGCAATGCAGACGGTAGTGAAAACAGCAGGAACAGCGGGAGTAAAGAGACGAAGAAGTGTATTAATTATCTGATCCTGGAGAATCAGCCGTTTGACCAGTATATTGCCATTGATCCGGAGTGGCTGTTCTCGCAGGAAAGTGAAAACGCGATCGTTGATCCGGACAATCTGCTGATCGAGCTGGCTCATATACGGGCGGCGGCAGCGGAGATGCCGCTGTCCCTGGATGACGCCGCACTGTTCCCGGATCTGGGCGAGGTGATTCCTGTGCTTATGTCTGCGGATGAGGTGAAGAGTCTTGCCGGACGGTTTGCATGGGCGGGACCTGCATTTCCGGCAGGGGACTACAGTCTGAGAAATATGGACAAGACCCGGTTTAAGCTGATCGTGAAAGATGACGTGGAGTTTGTGGACGGGCGAAGGCAGGCGAAAGGTCCCGGGAGGGAAGTGACGGAGATGGATGAGTCCCAGGCTTATCATGAACTGCATCCGGGTGCGGTGTACATGCATGAGGGTGTGCTGTATGAGGTACTGAAGCTGGATCTGGTCAGCAGGACGGCTGAGGCGGTGCCGTTTGACGGCAACTATTATACCGTTCCGTCCGGAACGGATGAGACACGCATCCTGCAGACATTTCAGGAAGAGGACATGGGGCGGACAAGGATTCATTTCGGTGATATCAATGTAAATGAAGTGATTTCCATGTACAAGAAACTGCAGTTCCATAATCATCAGAATCTGGGGTATGTGGAACTGACGCAGCCTCTTCAGAAATCGTATGACACGGAAAGTACGTGGATTGATATTCCTAAAAATGTAGCGGAAATCTACCGCAGCCTGCTCGTGCCGGACCGTATGGGAGAACTGGTGCTGAACGACCATTTTGAGGGGCTTTGCTATGCGGTCAAGAATGCGGCGATGATGACGACTATGACCGAGCGGGACGATATCGCTGCAGTGGTCTCAAACAATGCGGTCATACCGGATGCGCGGGAGGAACAGGTAGTCTCTCTATATATCTATGACAAATACGAGGGCGGATTAGGGTATTCTGAGAAAATCTATGAACTGGTGCCACAGATCATTGACAATGCCATCCGCATGGTGGAGGGCTGTTCCTGCGAGAGCGGCTGCCCGGCATGTGTGGGAGATTATAATCTGGACAAGAAGATGGTGCTGTGGGGCCTTAAGAACCTGCTCAAAGAGAGCGAACCGCCGGAGTTTGAAGGAAAGCAGATTGAGGAATCCCGTCCGTTTATTCAGAAAGGTTTTTCTTTCTATAGACTTCCGTTGGAGTGGGAAGCATTTTGTGACAGCGTCGTGCAGAACGGGGAAAGCGGAGGCGCCTTCCTGCAGACAGTGGAGCAGGTCGAAGTAAACGGGCACCGGCTGATCCTGACAGTGGGAAGTTCATTTTATGAGGAGTGGCTTATGGATCCTGATAATATGCGGGGGCTGGAGAATACAGTCCGGTACCATGCAGTCTGCCCGTCGGATATGCGGATTGAGGTGCAGGTTCTGGAAAACCGGGAGAGAGCGGATAAGATAAAAGGTAAATTAAGGCGGAGATATGAGGACAGACTTTCATGAGTGAGCAGACAAATGAATTTCAGCAGGCGGCTGGATCGTACCAGAAGGAAGGATTTCAGCATACAGAAGAATTTTGCAGGTTAAATGAGTATCAGAAGGCGGCGGTTTTAGACGAGAGTCCGGCATGTGTGGTGAACGCCAATGTGGGCAGCGGGAAGACGACAGTGCTCATCGGAAAGATCCTGTACCTGCATCTGGACAGGAACGTACCTCTTGAAAAGATGACTGTGCTGACTTTCACAAACAAGGCAGCGGATGAGATCGTGGAACGTCTGCGGAAGATAAAATCGGACATCGCGCCGGATCAGGTACAGGGCTTCGGGACATTCCACAGTGTCGCACTGAGGATGCTGAAAAACAGTCTCCCGGTAGAAGAAGCCGGATGGACGAAAGAATTTACAGTCATGGATCCGGATGAGGAGACGGATCTGGCAATGAAGATCATCCAGGAGCACGGGCTTAAGGTTAAATATAAGAATCGTCTGAAAAAGCGGCTGGAGCAGGAGTATCAGAACTGGCTGGCAGGAAAGGCGGAGAGCCGGTGCCGGGATGACCTGTACCGGCTCTATCCGCTTCTGGCAGAAGAGAAGAAGCGGCAGAACAAGATGTCATTTGCCGATCTTCTGCGAGTGAGCACAGAGCTTCTGCGGTTAAAGAACGCGGAGCCGGGTGGAGAACACAGTGAAGAGGACAGTGACAGGAGTAGCGGTCCGGCGTGGATACTTGTGGATGAAGTACAGGACAGTGATGCCCTGCAGCTGGAATTTCTGGATTCCCTGAGGGGAAAAGGATGTGAAACTAAAGACAATCCTGCGGAGAAGCCGGCGAAGATATTCGCTGTCGGTGACCCGAATCAGGTGATCTATAGTTGGCGCGGAACCGGGGACAATATGTTTTACCTGATCAAGCACCGCTTCGGGGCGAAGGAGCTGACTCTTCCGGTAAATTACCGGTCCAATGCATCGATCCTTGCAGCGGCAAACCGTTTCCTGCAGTTTGGAAACAGGATCCAGGGAACAAGGGAAGAGGAACAGAGGATCACGGTACGAAACCATTATGACCCGTTTCAGGAGGCAGAGTACCTTGCAGAGAAGATACAGACGCTTCACAGAAACGGAAAGAGCTACAGGGAGATCGCTGTATTTTACAGACTGCAGAGTCAGTCCGGAATCTTGGAAAAGGTATTTGACAGATATGGCATTCCTTATGAGCTGTCAGTGAAAAAGACATTGAAAGACATTCCGGTCCTGGACTGGCTGGTGAAAGTGCTGCGTGTGTCAGTCAACCCGGCTGACACGCAGATGGCAGCAGAAGTTCTCGCAGATCCGGGGTACGGTGAGGAGAGTATGTATCTCCGGATGACGGAATTCTCAGTGGAGACAGGAAAGCGGGAAAGTGTGTCAGCCGGGGAGCTTTTTGCTTACTTCGGACTGAGAGAAGCGCTTCATCCCTCATCAGCCGGATATCAGGAGGATGAGCGCCTTGTAATGGATTTTCTGGAGAAAATGTGCGCATCCTGTAATAAGGAGATGGAAAGTGGACAGGGAAACTTCACTGCGGCAGTCCGCGAGTTTATCAACAGCTCCGCTCTTTACGGAATGAAAACAGATGCTGGCGAAAAAGCACCCGGTGATATCTCTGAATGTGAAGGTGCGGGACCAGAACCAGATGAGAAAGACCGGGAGGCATCGCCGGACAAGGTGAATCTTATGACGCTCCATGCATCAAAAGGTCTGGAATTTGATACGGTATTTATCATCGGAGTCAACCAGGGTATGATCCCTCTCAGGTGTAAGGATTTTGAACAGGAGGAAGAGGAACGGCGCCTGTTCTTTGTGGGTATCACGCGGGCGGAGAATAATCTGGAGCTGTCCTGGTATACAAATCCCGGTGAACCGGGAGCTGTCGGAGAACCAAGCCGGTATCTGCGCATGATCCCTGAACAGCTTCTGAACCGTGAGGGCTCGGGAAAGACGGAAAGTGAAAGGAGCGGTGAAAGCGAAGGCGGAGACGGAAGAAAGAGTGATCTTCATCAGCTGAGAAAACAGGTACAGGAACAGATCCGTCTGAAGCGGGAATCTGTTCAAAAGAAGGAGAAAGAGCCAAAAGTAATCCGGGTAAGACACCGGAAATACGGCGAGGGCATCCTGATTTCAGAGGACGATATGATGATAGAGGCTGAGTTCAGGGAATATGGCAGAAAGAAGTTCTTGAAGGCGTTCGGGGAAGTGGAAGTACTGGATGCAGTATGAGGGGAGTTACGCTGATGCTTTACAGTTAAGAAGTCGCAAAGAAATGTTCAGAACCGCATCCTGAAATTGAATCTTACATATGCCTGTGTTAATATAGCAGTGCACAGCGGACAGGAGAAATCCGCGTGAATGTTTGTAACAGTCCCTCCCTGCCGGACGGACTGCTGCATATATTAGGAGGATGTTATGGATAGACGGGAAAAAAGCCCCAGAAGAGTCAGACTGAATACAATGCAGATTGTAGCCCTGGGCTTTTTTGGAGTGATTTTTTTGGGCGGCGTAATCCTGTGGCTGCCAATCTGTAATCAGAAGCCCATCGAATTTATCGATGCGCTGTTTACATCCGTGACATCGGTCTGTGTGACCGGACTTGTCACAGTTGTACCTGCAGAACAGTATACCTTGTTCGGGCAGGTGGTAGTGATGATCCTCATCCAGATCGGAGGTCTGGGAGTGATCGCCTGTATGGCACTGTTTTTCCTTCTTTTAGGAAAAAAGATATCAATGAAGGGCAGGATCCTGATCCAGGAGGCTTATGGCCTGGACACTCTGTCGGGACTTGTGAAGTTTATTATACGCATTGTGAGAGGAACATTCATAGTAGAAGGAATCGGCGCAGTGCTTTTTTCATTTAAGTTTGTACCGGAGTTCGGACTGGCGAAAGGAATCTGGTACGGTGTTTTCCACTCCATCTCAGGATTCTGTAATGCGGGAATCGATATTATCGGAGACAGCAGTTTTATGAGATATGTAGATTCACCGCTGGTGAGCCTGACAACGATGTTCCTGATCGTGATGGGAGGTCTCGGATTTCCTGTATGGCATGATATCTTCGTGACAGCGAAAAAAGGAGCGGGGGAGAAAGGCGCGCGGAGAAGAAT
>DYCJ01000126.1 GCA_019418195.1 Clostridiales bacterium
CTCTTTCATCGCTGCAAGACCGCCCTGGGCTTTGATCCACTTAAACACCTTGCCGCAGATATAGATTCCGTATGCCGGTGGTGTATTATAGAGAGACTTAGCATCTGCATGTGTCTTATAGGTAAGCATGGTCGGAGTTCCCGGAAGCACATCCTCCGTGATCAGATCCTCCCGGATGATCACGATGACCACACCTGCAGGTCCGATGTTCTTCTGAACACCGCCGTAGATCACGCCATATTTTGTCACATCAACCGGCTCTGACAGAAAGCAGGAGGAAACATCTGCCACCAGCGTCTTACCTTTTGTATTTGGCAGTTCTTTAAATTTAGTTCCGTAGATGGTATTGTTCTCACAGATATATACATAATCTGCATCCTCGGATACCGGGAGATCCGAACAGTCCGGGATATAAGAGAACGTCTTATCCTCCGACGAAGCTATCCGGTTGACTTTCCCGTATTTCTCCGCCTCTTTTGCCGCTTTCTTTGCCCACTGTCCTGTAATGATATAATCGGCCACACGGTTCTTCATCAGATTCATCGGGATCATGGCAAACTGCTGGGATGCGCCGCCCTGAAGAAACAGCACCTTATAATTATCCGGAATCCCCATCAGATCACGGAGATCCTGCTCTGCTGTCGTAATGATCTCCTCGAACGCTTTAGAACGATGGCTCATCTCCATCACCGACATGCCGGTCCCTTTATAATCCAGCATCTCTGCCGCTGCTTCTTTAAGCACTTCTTCCGGCAGTACTGCCGGACCTGCTGAAAAATTATACACTCTGCTCATTTTTCATATCCTCCTCATCAAACGCTTCTTTGATATCTGCACCCGGCGCCACCATCGGCCAGACTTTATCATCGCTGCCGATCTGACAGTCGATCACGACAGGCCTGTTCAGTGAAAGAGCTTTCTCAAACGCCGCCTTAAACTCATCCTGTGTCTCCACATGGATGCCAGCCGCACCCATCGCCTCTGCTGCCTTTGCAAAATCAACAGAATCGCGTAACACTGTGGCTGAATAACGCTCATCATAAAACAGGTCCTGCCATTGACGCACCATGCCAAGCACATGATTATTGACTACAACCTCAATGATCGGGATGTTATGTCTGACTGCTGTGGCTATCTCGTTCATATTCATACGGAAACATCCGTCGCCGGCTATATTGACCACAGTTTTATCCGGGCAGCCGACTTTGGCTCCCATGGATGCGCCCAGACCGTATCCCATAGTGCCCAGTCCTCCTGATGTAAGGAGCGTACGCGGTTTTGTGTATTTATAATACTGAGCCGCCCACATCTGATGCTGTCCCACTTCCGTGACGATCAGTGCGTCCCCCTTTGTCTGACGGTAGATTTCTTCCACGATATACGGACCGGTAAGGATATCCTGATGGTATTTCAGCGGAAATTTTTCCTTATATAGCCGGATCTTTTCAAGCCATGCACCGTGATCCTGCTGCTTCAGATTGCGGTTCAATATTCCTAAGACTTCTTTCACGTCTCCGATGATTTCCTCAGAGACAAGAATGTTCTTGTTGATCTCAGCCGCATCGATATCGATCTGCAGTATTTTTGCATTCTTCGCAAATGTCTGCGTATTTCCCGTAACACGGTCGCTGAACCTTGCCCCCAGCACAACGAGAAGATCGCATTCGCTCACACCATAATTTGAAGTTTTAGTTCCGTGCATGCCCAGCATTCCGGTATAACGCGGATCCGTTCCCGGGAAAGCACCCTTTCCCATAAGTGTATCAGTGACAGGGGCATCCAGTTTATCCACAAACTCCAGCAGTTCCTTACTTGCACCGGAAAGGACGGCACCGCCTCCGACGAAGACATACGGCTTCTCAGACTCTTCCAGCATAGAAAGCACTTTTTTGATCTTCTCTTCACTGATATGCGGATGCTCAGGAACATATTTTCCAAGTTCCTGACGTTCATACTCCGTGACTGCAGCCGTCACATCTTTCGGAATATCTATCAGTACCGGTCCCGGTCTTCCGGATTTTGCGATCCGGAATGCCTTGCGGATCGTATCCGCAAGTTTTGTCACGTCTTTCACGATAAAACTGTATTTTGTGATCGGCATCGTAATGCCTGTGATATCAATTTCCTGAAAACTGTCTTTTCCCAAAAGAGATACGCCCACATTGCATGTGATCGCAACGATCGGAATAGAATCCATATATGCTGTCGCGATCCCGGTCACAAGATTTGTAGCTCCCGGTCCGCTGGTGGCAAGGCATACCCCCACTTTTCCGGTCGCACGCGCATAGCCGTCCGCAGCATGGGATGCACCCTGCTCATGGGAAGTCAGGATATGCCGGATCTCGTCCCGGTGTTTGTACAGCTCATCATACACATTGAGAATAGCTCCGCCCGGATACCCGAATATCGTGTCTACCCCCTGCTCTTTCAGGCACTCTATTACTATCTCAGCTCCATTTAACTGCATTCTTTTTTCTTACGCTCCTTTCAACTTGAGGACTCACTTAGTCCTCCTTCTTCCCCGGTACTTCAAGGATAGCACCTCTGTTGCCGGAAGTCACCATGGCAGCGTATCTCGCAAGATATCCTGTCTTTACCTTCGGCTCTCTCGGCTGCCATTTTGCCTTTCTTGCAGCCATCTCTTCATCAGAGATATCAAGTTCCAGCTTCAGCTCCGGTATATTGATCTTGATGATATCTCCTTCTTCTACCAGTGCGATCGGACCGCCCACAGCCGCCTCAGGTGAAACGTGTCCGATGGAAGCTCCGCGGGATGCACCGCTGAACCGGCCGTCCGTGATCAGGGCAACCGTAGAACCCAGACCGTATCCTGCAATAGCAGAAGTCGGATTGAGCATCTCTCTCATACCCGGTCCGCCCTTCGGGCCTTCATAACGGATCACGATAACATCTCCCGGGTTGATCTTTCCACTCTTGATCGCTTCTGTCGCCTCTTCGTCGCTTTCAAATATCCTTGCAGGTCCTTCATGCACCAGCATCTCATCGCAGACAGCAGAGCGTTTTACTACACTTCCGTCCGGCGCCAGATTTCCCTTCAGGACAGCAAGCCCGCCGGTCTCGCTGTACGGATTGTCGATCGGACGGATCACTTCCGGATTCAGGTTCTCGCACCCGGCGATATTCTCTCCTACTGTTTTTCCCGTAACTGTCATACAGTCCAGATTTAACAGATTCTTCTTGCTCAATTCGTTCATGACCGCGTATACTCCGCCGGCTTCATTGAGGTCTTCTATATATGTATGTCCTGCCGGTGCCAGATGACACAGGTTCGGGGTCTTCTCACTGATACCATTTGCAAAATCAATCTCAAAATCCATTCCGATCTCATGGGCGATCGCCGGAAGATGCAGCATACTGTTGGTGGAGCAGCCCAGCGCCATATCTACTGTCAGTGCGTTGAGGATGGCATCTTCTGTCATAATATCGCGTGGTCTGATGTTTTTTCTAACCAGTTCCATCACCTGCATGCCCGCATGTTTTGCAAGCTGCAGCCTTGCAGAATATACAGCCGGGATCGTGCCGTTGCCGCGAAGTCCCATTCCCAGCGCTTCCGTCAGGCAGTTCATGCTGTTTGCAGTGTACATGCCGGAACAGGAACCACAGGTAGGACATGCCTTATTCTCATATTCACACAGGTCCTCATCCGTGATCTTTCCAGCCGCATGTGCTCCTACCGCCTCGAACATGCTGGAAAGGCTTGTGCGCCCGCCCTTTACATGACCGGCAAGCATGGGGCCGCCGCTGACAAAGATCGTCGGGATATTGACGCGGGCCGCCGCCATCAAAAGACCCGGTACGTTTTTATCACAATTAGGGATCATCACAAGTCCGTCAAACTGATGTGCCATCGCCAGCGCTTCCGTGGAATCTGCAATCAGATCTCTTGTAACGAGTGAATACTTCATTCCGATATGCCCCATGGCAATACCGTCGCATACCGCGATGGCAGGAACAACGATCGGAGTACCGCCTGCCATGGCAACTCCCATCTTGACTGCTTCGGTGATCTTGTCGAGATTCATATGTCCGGGTACGATTTCATTGTAGGAGCTGACTACACCGATCAGCGGTCTGTCCAGCTCTTCCTGCGTCATACCCAGGGCGTTAAATAAAGATCTGTGGGGTGCCTGCTGTACACCTTTTGTCACTGTATCACTTCTCATCTGTCAATTCCTCTCTTTCTTGCATTTCCTGCATATATCCCGATTTTCGCCGTTGCACTGCTGCCGGCCGTAATCAGGCAGTACCGTTATTTAATATATGCGCATATCCTGTCTCCCATCTCTTTTGTTCCGATCTGCTCCATACCTTCCGACATGATGTCGATCGTACGGTATCCGTCTTTTAACACTTCGGATACGGCTTTCTCTACAGCTGCCGCCTCCCGGTCAAGATCAAAGGAGTATCTTAGCATCATAGCTGCTGACAGGATTGTTGCGATCGGGTTGGCAATCCCCTGTCCTGCAATGTCCGGTGCCGAACCTCCGCTCGGCTCATAGAGCCCGAATTTTGTTTCATTTAAGCTTGCACTCGCCAGCATCCCGATGGACCCTGTCACCATGCTGGCTTCGTCAGAGAGAATATCTCCGAACATATTCTCTGTCAGGATCACATCAAACTGCGCCGGATCCTTTACAAGCTGCATCGCACAATTGTCCACCAGCATATGCTCCAACGTGACTTCCGGATACTCTTTCGCCACATCTTCCACAACTTTTCTCCACAATCTGGAAGAATCCAGTACATTCGCTTTATCCACGCTGGTCACTTTTTTCCGCCTCTTCATGGCTATGTCAAAGCCGCGTTTTGCAATCCTGCGGATCTCTGTCTCGCTGTATGTAAGTTCATCCTTTGCCACAAGAACGCCGTCCACTTTCTCCGTGCTCCTCTTGCCGAAATAAAGTCCGCCGGTCAGTTCTCTCATGATCATCATGTCAAATCCCCGGTCTGCGATCTCTTCTTTCAACGGGCATGCGCCTTTCAGTTCCGGATACAGCACAGCCGGCCTTAAATTTGCAAACAGGTTCAGCCCTTTCCGAAGGGCTAACAATCCGGCCTCAGGGCGTTTGGACGGCTCCAGTTGATACCATGGCGACGTCTTCGCATCTCCGCCGATCGATCCCATCAGGACTGCATCGCTCTCTTTCGCCGCTTCCAGAGTTTCATCCGTGAGAGGAATTCCGTTCACATCAATGGAAGCTCCGCCCATCAAAAGCTGGGTATAAGAAAAAGAATGGCCGTAAATCTCTGCGATCCGGTCGAGCACTTTCATCGCCTCATCCACGATCTCAGGACCGATGCCATCCCCTTTTATCACTCCGATCTTCTTATTCATAACCGCTCATCCTTCCAAATCTAAAATATCATTGATTATCATACCTCATTTTGTAACGTGTTTCAAGTAGCAGCGGCAAAAAATAGAGGGCACTCTAATATTTAGTTATAACAAAAGCCGGATAAAAACCTCATCTCCTGACTGATCTTTATCCGGCTGTTATTCCAGTTTTACTCTTACTCTGCGCTCGGTTTCTCGATCTGAGCGATTGCCGCTTTCTGCATCGGAATACGGCAGTTCTTGTTATTTCCGAATTCTACGATCACATCATCGTCCGTGATATCAATGATCACGCCGTAGAAACCGCTTGTCGTCAGTGCTGTATCACCGACTTCCATAGATGCCAGCATCGCCTGCACCCTCTTCTGTTCCTTTTTCTGGGGACGCATGAGCAGGAACCACATAAGTCCGATCACAACAGCCCACAGAATAAGCATACTTACCATTTCACCCATGATATATTTCCTCCTAATTTCTATCCGACAATAAGTCTACTATACACAAAAACAGCATTTTCTTCAAGGGTTTTTTGAAAAACATGTAAAAAGCTGTCCTAGTGCTGCTTCATTCCATCGAGCTTCTTTTTCTTGTATGCCTTGTACTCTCCGGCATCGATGGCATCCCTGATCTCTTCCATCATTGTATTATAAAAATACAGATTATGAAGGACACACAGACGCATTCCCAGCATTTCCTTTGCCTTGAGCAGATGTCTTATATAAGCTCTGCTGTAGCTCCTGCAGGCAGGGCATCCGCATCCCTCTTCAATGGGCCGGTCATCAAGTTCATACTTTGCATTGAAAAGATTCATTTTCCCGTGATTAGTATACACATGTCCATGTCTGCCATTACGTGACGGATACACGCAGTCAAAAAAATCAACACCGCGGTCCACTGCCTCAAGAATATTGGCCGGTGTCCCCACCCCCATCAGATAAGGAACTACCGCCTCAAGAATGCGGTACATTTCTTCATGGCTCTCTCCGACTGCCAGACCGCCCACTGCATATCCGTCCAGATCCAGTTCAGTGATCATCTGTGCATGCGCGATACGGATATCCTCGTATACGCCGCCCTGATTGATACCGAAAAGCATCTGATGAGGATTGATCGTATCCGGAAGAGAGTTCAGCCGGGCCATCTCATCCTTACAGCGTTTCAGCCAGCGTGCAGTACGCTCTACGGAATTCTGAATGTATTTCTTATCCGCCACACTGGACGGGCATTCGTCAAAGGCCATGGCAATAGTGGAAGCCAGATTCGACTGGATCTGCATACTCTCCTCCGGTCCCATAAAGATTTTCTTTCCGTCAATGTGTGAATGAAAATGAACCCCTTCTTCTTTTATCTTTCTCAAGGATGCAAGGGAGAACACCTGAAATCCGCCCGAATCTGTCAGGATCGGCTTGTCCCAGTTCATAAAGCGGTGCAGCCCGCCGAGCTTTTTCACGACCTCATCTCCTGGTCTCACATGGAGATGATACGTGTTCGACAGCTCCACCTGCGTCTTGATCCCCCTAAGATCATCTGTAGATACAGCGCCTTTGATCGCTGCGGCTGTTCCTACATTCATAAATACAGGGGTCTCGATCGTACCGTGTACCGTGTGAAATCTTCCCCGCTTTGCCATCCCGTCTTTTTTCAGAAGTTCATACATATTATTATATCCTTATCCAAACTATTAATATTCTATCTGTTCATTTAGTTATGAACAATCACAGGAGTGCCCGCACTGATCATGCCAAACAGTTGTTCAGCCTTGTCATATGGCATATTGACGCATCCATGAGATCCGTTTGTCTGATAGCGGGAACCACCAAATGATGACTGCCATGTAGCATCGTGGAACCCGTGTCCCTGCCAGGTAAACGGCATCCAGAATGCCACCGGAGTCTCGTAGCTTGGTTTTCCCGTAGCAGGATCGACCTCACCTTTAAGGGTTGAATCACGCTCTGTATACAAG
>DYCJ01000127.1:0-7047 GCA_019418195.1 Clostridiales bacterium
GCCGTATTGATGACTCCGCCATAGAGAAGGAATTTCTCTGTGAGCGTTGTCTTACCTGCATCCGGATGAGAGATGATCGCAAATGTTCTTCTCTTTTTTATTTCATTTTTAATATCAGACATACTAACTTCCTTTCTGACACTATAGCAGCGCCGGCTCTGTCACCGGCGCTCTATAAACTTTCCGGAGACAGTCTCCGGACATGCTTATTCAGTTTAGCATATCTGAAGCAAGACTTCAACTACAACTCCTCACTCATGAATCGGGGTGATCACGATATTTTCCGGCGCTATATCGGTTTTCCTTGTCACGATATCCTCAATCTGCGCCCGGTTTGCATCAGTCAGTTCATCCGCTTTCACAACGATATCCGCAGAATCGTCATCCAGACTGACCACCGACTCTGAAAATCCTTTCGATGACATGAGCGTTTCGATCGCTGCCTCCTGCTCGGCTATTTCCGTGATCCTGACCATCTGGTCTACGGCATCCTGTTTCTCTGCATCACTCAGATTCGTATTGTCGATAATAGCCTGCAGGGTTTCTTTGTTTTCTGCCCGCACCTGCTCTCGAGTTACTTTTGCCTGGGCTACAGTTGCTTCGGCGGTACCGCTTGTAAGAACCGCTTCGCCGGGAGTACCTTCTACATCTGAATCATTGCTTTCAATATCTTCTGTAGAACTCTCAATGTCGTCTTGAGAAATATCGAGCAGTTCCTGATTCGCGAGATCTGCATTTGCCTCCGTCGTACTGTCCCCGTTCTCACCGAAGAGAATACCTGAATAGTTCAGATATCCGGCAATGGCGATCATAACCGCCAGTGTTGCGATGATGATCTGATTTTTTTTGAATAATCGTTTCAATTTCCCATCCTCCTTTTATGTATCAAGCCCGTTTCATTATTTTTATCTTATGCGCTTCTACACCGAATAATGCCTGAACTGCTTCCGTAATATTCTGCGCTGTGACTGCGTTTCCGCCTCCATCTGCGATCACCACTACTCCTTCGATCTCCGGCGACAGTTCCTTGCTCACATAAGGTGTGGATGAGCCGTCGGAATCCTGTTCATAAATGCTCGTCTTATCTGAGGTACTATCTTCCACCGTGCGTTTGCCACCCTCACTGTCCTCCTCTTCAGTTGTCTGGGAAGAACCGGACTGGTCTTTCTCTATGATCTTCTGCCCCCCTGATCTCAGCGTGATCATAACCGTCACGTCTCCTACTCCGTCTACCTGTTTCAACACATCCGCAGTCTTTTCTTCAAGATAAGCTTCATACTCTCCCAAGGCTGTGCTGCTTTCACCTGATACAGCTGCAGAAGTGTTTTTGTCTACATCCTGCTCCGCCTGTCCTGAGGCCGGAAATGGAAATACGGCAACAAACAGCAGCAGTCCCACAAGGAGCAGGATCAGAAGATGATTTTTCTTGGGCATTTTTTCACCTGACCGAATACTTTGAAGCAAAGCTTTCAATTTACTATTGTCCAATCTCTATCTCCCCCACCTCTATCCGGCTGTTTCCTTCTTTGACGCCGTCTTCCTCCCGCTCTTCTTGTGACTGGAAATAGCCTGAAAGTGCAGACTCTTTATAGAGCTCTTCTACGCTTTCGATTTCCTGTATTTCCAGTTCATACTCATTATTTTTGTAAAGTGTTTCGAACTTTTCTTTCATTCCTGTCAGATTCAGAAGCGGCGTTGCCAGCAGAAGAATGAGGATCAGCCCGGAAAAGAAACGTATATATTTCCCATAGTCTTTTCCGGGTACAGCATGCATAACAGCAGCCGTAATGATCAGATACACTGTGATATTCTGTATCCATCTGTAAATCTGTTGAAACATATAAGTCAGCTCCTCTCCGTGTGATCATGAAGTGGATGCAGCTACGATCGCTATTGTGATCATGAAGAGTAATCCGGCAGTAAAAATCACTTTCACCATGATCTCATAACCCTCGCTGATCCCGCTGATACATGTAGTGATCCGTTTATCCGAAACCGGCTGTACGAGCGCGGCAGCAAGTTTATACATAAATGCCATGATCAGCATCTGCAGAATCGGTACTGCACAGATAGCTATAGTGATCACTGCTCCCGCCATACCGATCCCGTTTTTTATCAGGACTGCCGTTCCCAGCACGACCTCGGCAACTCCGCCCACAGCATTTCCGACCCAGGGCAGAGCTTCAGCCGTACGTGTAAGAGCACTTCTCTTTACCGCATCGATGGCCGGAGCAAGCAGTCCCTGTACCACATTTACACTGACAACACAGATGAGAAGCGTCTTCAGGATCCAGGATACTGCTTTGCGGATGAGGTCGGCAAATTCTGAGAGAAAATCTTCGCCAGTCAGATTTCCCAGCACGCGTACCATGATGTAAATATTTACGACCGGGAGCAGGAACCGGACGATCACCAGTTCCACTACATAGATGAGAAACAAGATCACATTATAAAAAAAGAGTGAGGTCACGCTCCCTGATGCAAATGCCACTGCCAGAAAATAACTTGGACAGAGTACTCTCATAAAATCTACCAGAGCGTTCAGTCTGTCTTCCAGTCCTTCAGCAGATATCCTGAAAGAAGTAAGACATAAAGTGATAAGCAGCATATACATAATATAAAAGCTGATATCCGAGATCTGCCTGCTCTTAAATGCGCCCGCAAAGTTACTGAATACCGCCGCAGTCAGCGCTGTCATCAGGACAAATACAAGACTTCTCCGGTTGTAATCAAATTCGTATGATATCTGATCTGTCAGAAACCGCAGAAATATGCGTATCGTTTCTGTCATATTCCCTGACATCAATGCGGAAAACACATCACTAAATGATATCTTTTCCTGAGGGAACATCCGGTCCAGATTTTTCTCGATCTCATTGAAATCAAATTCTGCAAGAAGTGCATCCTGAATTTCATCCTGCAGAATGTCCGTTTCCGAACCTTCTTCCGCATTTACAATCTTTGTTCCCAGCCCGAAGACGATCAAGACCAGCAATATCGTGAACAGGAATCTGCCCTTTCTGCCACTCATGCCAGAAACTCCTGGATAGTCTGGAGCAGTGCGAGGAGCACGGGCAGCCCGAGCACAAGGATCGTCAGCTTTCCAAAGATCTCAATCTGCCCTGCCAGAGTCTGATACCCTGCATCCTTGCAGATTCCTGATGAAAATTCTGCGATATATGTGATCCCGATCATTTTGAACATAGTAGACAGATATCCTGTATCCAGGTCAATATAGGATGTGATCTGCTCCAATGTACTGATAAAGATTCCGAGCCTGTCTACGATCAGCGAAAACAGGATCACGCCTGTTGCGACACAGACATAGATACCATATTCCGCTTTTCCTGCTTTCAGCTGGACTGCGAGGACTGCACCGATCACACCGATGACCCCCGCCTGTATCATACTCATTCTTTTCCCTCCTGTTCTTAAAACGTTAAAGCGCTTTATAATGCAAACAGTTGACGGATTGTCTGAAACAGATCGTAAATATAGGGAAGCACCCACGAAAGTACCAGGATCAGGCCGGCCAGGCTTGCCAGAAATGCCTGTTCTTCCCTGCCGCTGTGCTTAAGTACCTGACTGAGGATCGATACAAGTATCCCGACCGCCGCTATTCGAAAAATCAGATTGATATCCATGCTTCCTCCCATCTCAGATCAGGATCACTATGAGAAAAATCCCGCTCATCACCCCCAGGCAGCTGCCAATACGCGTTTTTGCCGCCAGGCCTTCCCGGAGCTTTTCAATCTCCAGATCTAACCGGTTCAGATACATTTGCAGTGTATGATCCAGTGTATTCTGCTCAAGGCTTCCTAAAAATGTACCTGGTTCTTTCATCAGAATCGAATGTTCCTGTTTTAATCCCAGTGGTTTCAAGTATCTGTCCACGCACCGGCTCCATGCTCTTGCAAACCCGCTCTCTTCTCTCATTTCTACCGCTCGGGCAGTTTCAAGAAGCCATGTACGGTATGGTTTTTTCACTCGTCTTGCCACCTCTGTAAATATTTCCGGCAGTGGAGCATGCGTATAAGCGATCTCGCCTTTGATCAAACTGAAAATATATCTCAGATAAAGCATTTTTTCCAGATAAGCTTTCAGCTCCCTGCAATAAACATATCCGGCTCCGGTTGTCGCGGTAAGGATCAATATTCCGCCTATTACTCTCTGCACAGCACACTCCCCCGCTCATCATAGATTCCACGGATCTCTCCCGGGTGTTCTCCATTGCCGAGCACTACATACCGCTCGAACATCCTGCGCCGGATCAATTCACCAAGTACTGGTTTTTTCTTAGCCTCTTCCATATCAAGGCCGTGTACACTTGCGATCAGTTTGCAGCCGCACTGCATTGCATATTCTACAGCATGGATATCTTCACTTGTACCGATCTCATCCACAGCAATAACCTGCGGCGACATTGAACGGATCAGCATGATCATTCCCTCTGCTTTCGGACAGCAGTCCAGAATATCTGTCCGTGAGCCCAGATGATTCTGGGCAATACCCAGATAGCAGCCGCCCAGTTCAGACCTCTCATCTACTACACCTACAGAACACCCCTTTACATACTGGTTCCCGTCTGATATCTGTCTGATCAGATCACGTATAAGTGTCGTCTTGCCACAGCAGGGCGGCGATATGATCAGAGTATGACATACTTGTTTATTCTTTGTGATATACGGAAGCAGACTGTCAGCACACCCGATCACTTCATGCGATATCCGGATATTTACTGATGATATGTATTGAATGTTCTTTACCTTGTCCCTCTCCATGATCACTTTACCTGCCACGCCTACTCTGTGCCCTCCTTCGATCGTCAAAAATCCCTGCCGCAGTTCGTTCTCATATGCGTAGAGGGAGTAATGGCTGATGTAGTCCATTGTCTCCCTCACTTCTTCTTTCGTAATAATATGCGGACTTGCTTCTGACGGCAGGATCTTTTCACTGTTGCCACGTACGATCCGGACAGGCTGCCCTGTCCGAAGCCTTATTTCCTGCAGACTATCAAGGCCGCCTGTATCCTCCTGTATGATCTTTCTGACATTCTTTGCCAGAATGTTTAGTATCTGTCCGTTTCTATTTGATTCCTGTCTTCTATCACTTCTTTCCATCTTGTCCACCTCTTTACACAATATATGTGGACCCACCAAAAATATGATTGAAATTTCGTATTTGTCGGAGTGACATCCTATAATAAAATCATCCGAAAATCAAGTGGATACAGAGGAATGACGACGTATGTATTCGAATCAGGCGGGATTGTAATGCTTCCGGCTCCGGTTACGAAAGGAAGAAAAACTAATAACCCTGAAATATAGCTAAAAACAATCAGCCAGACGAACAACTCGCAATGCTCAAACAAGTCCGTCTGGCTGATTAACGCTATATCTCAGGGTTAAAGTTTATTTAGCCTTTCTTCACAGTCACCGTCCGCATCACAGTCCCCCTGATCCGAAAGATACATCATATCGGCTGTATCCGTTTGATTTTCTGGGCTCATCCAATCGGAAGTGTCTCCTCGACAATCGCGAAATTTACGGGAAATCGGGTGAAAGGGTGAACTTTATCGACTACGTCCCCATTTCAACCGCTTTTTCTAACTTTCGGCTTTGTCGGAGTGACTGCCGGATTCGATGAAGTAGAAAACTGACGGATCATATATCATCGACATTCAGTCCGATAAAGTAGAATCCCCTGCACTCTTTCAGCAGCACCTGATAAAATTTACCGATCATGGAAGCATCGCCCGGGAAATGGACGAGCAGATTATTGCTCAACCGCCCTGTCACGAGGCTGCTGTCATGATCATTTACTGATTCTACCAGAGCGGTCTGCACAGTCCCTTCATGGACAGCGCACACTTCTGCGGAGATATCCTGTACTTCTCCCAGCAGTCTGTTAAACCGGTCTTTTACGACATCTTCCGGCACCTGATCTTTCATTACTGCGGCAGGCGTACCGGTGCGTTTAGAATAGATAAACGTAAAAGCGCTGTCATAGCGGACTTTCCTTACTACATCGAGTGTCTCACGGAAGTCTTCTTCTGTCTCACCTGGGAAGCCTACGATGATATCCGTGGTCAGAGAAATATCCGGTATAGCTTTTTTGATACGGCTGACCAGCTCGAGATATCCTTCCTTTGTATATCGGCGGTTCATCATTTTAAGAATCCTGGTGCTGCCCGACTGTACCGGGAGATGCAGATGACGGCAGATCTTTTTTGATTCAGCCATAACACGGATCAGTTCATCCGAGAGATCTTTCGGGTGTGAGGTCATGAAGCGGATACGTTCCAGTCCTTCGATCTTCTCAATTTCTTTCAATAGTCCGGCAAATGTGATCGGATGCTCAAGTGTCTTGCCATAGGAATTTACATTCTGTCCAAGGAGCATAACTTCAACCACACCGTCAGCCACGAGATGTTCAATCTCCCGTATGATCGCCTTCGGATCACGGCTCCGTTCCCGCCCACGCACATAAGGCACAATACAGTAGCTGCAGAAATTATTACATCCGAACATGATATTGACTCCGGATTTAATGGGACATTTTCTCTCCACAGGCAGATCTTCCACAATCTTATCTGTATCTTTCCAGATATCGATCACTGTGCGTCCGGATTCCATGCGGGTTGCCAGAAGTTCGGCAAATTTAAAAATATTGTGGGTGCCGAAGATCAGGTCTACAAAACGATAGCTCTTTTTTAATTTTTCTACCACTTCGGGCTCCTGCATCATGCAGCCGCACAGTGCGATCATCATGTGCGGATTTTTCTTTTTGATCCTGCCGAGCTGTCCCAGGCGTCCGTATACTCTCTGGTTTGCATTTTCACGGACCGTACACGTATTATAGATGACAAAGTCAGCCTTTTCTTCTTCAGGTTCTTCGATGTAACCGATCTGCTCAAGAATACCGGTCAGTTTTTCCGAATCACGCGCATTCATCTGACAGCCAAATGTAGTGACACAAAAAGTGAGCGGCCGGCCGGCCGCCTCGCTCATTTTTTCCAGATATTTTTTTGCTCTGTCTATAAAATAA
>DYCJ01000127.1:7057-7317 GCA_019418195.1 Clostridiales bacterium
AACGGGATTTCCACATCCTGTCCGGCAGCGTTCCATATATTCTCCATACTATCTTCCATTCTTATGTAATCTTCCTGTATTGAAATCTGTCGCGCAAACTATCTGTATCATACAAATTGATTGCGCCCCGCATCATATGCATAATCTATCAGATCCAGCTTGTCCGCAAGCTCTTTCCTGTCAATCTGCATATCTTCGCAGAGTGCATCCAATGTCGGATAATAATCTCTTAATTTTGTGTTAATGACACTCAAGAGTAT
>DYCJ01000128.1 GCA_019418195.1 Clostridiales bacterium
ACCCACGACCTACGGCTTAGAAGGCCGTTGCTCTATCCAGCTGAGCTACAGACTCTGATGCAAATATTCATTTGCTCTTTCCTGTCATTTCGCAGGAAAAGCGGGTGATGAGAATCGAACTCACGTATCCAGCTTGGAAGGCTGGTGTTCTACCATTGAACTACACCCGCACATATCGGGGTGACAGGATTCGAACCTGCGACCTCCTGGTCCCAAACCAGGCGCTCTAGCCAAGCTGAGCCACACCCCGGTATTATTACTACGTTTCCTGTCTTCCCGTAGCGCATTGACTATTATATTATAAGGATTTCATAATGTCAACAACTTTTTTATTTTTCTGACATAACTTTTTTTATCCACCCTCACCCAAGGTATCTCTGGTCGTATGTAAGTGAGCCGTCCGGCGAGATCTCCATGAGCATATAGCTGCCTTTTCTTCCTTCCTGACGCGGGAATGAAAGGCTGCCCGGATTAAGCACCGTGATCCCGTCCTTCTGTTCAAAAAACGGTTTGTGTGTATGCCCGTACATTACTATATCGGCTTTCCTCGCCTGCCCCTCCTGAAATATGTACTCAGGATCAAGCGACACATAGTATGCATGTCCATGGGTGATAAACACCTTATATTTATCCAGATAAAACTCTTCCTCTCTGGGCAGATCAGTAAAGAAATCGTTATTACCACGCACTATATGTTTCTCGCATTCAACTACGGCACCTATATACTCTTCTCCGCCTTCCACGTCACCAAGATGGATAAATACATCAATCTCGCCCGCTTCTTCCAGTGCCCGGTCCAGATTGCCGTGTCTGCCATGTGTATCACTGACGATCAATATCCTCATCACATATCCTCACCGACTTTTTCTTTTAATATCTCTCTCATAGCGCGGAGCGCTTTTCCTCTGTGACTCAGCTCATTCTTCTGCTCCGGCTTCATCTCTGCCGTCGTACAGCCGTACTCCGGCACATAAAAGATCGGGTCATACCCGAACCCGTTATCTCCCGCTGCTTCCTCCGCGATCCTGCCTTCGATCGTCTTTCTGACTACAGATACGGTTCCGTCCGGAAATACAGCAGCCACCGCGCATACAAACCGTGCCGTGCGCTCTTCATCCGGCACACCTTCCAGCCTGTCCAGAAAGATACGGTTCTTTATATCATAGGAAGTATCTTCACCGGCAAATCGTGCAGAATAAATTCCCGGCGCCTTATCCAGATAATCGATCTCCAGTCCGGAATCATCAGCAAGAACAATATCATTTGTCAGCACTCTGGCCACTGACCTCGCCTTGATCTCTGCATTTTCTTCAAAGCTCATTCCATCCTCAATGATTTCAACGTCAGCTCCCGCTTCTTTCATGGAAAGTATCTCCAATCCAAGATCTTTCAGGATCATCCGTATCTCTTTCATCTTATTTTCGTTGCCTGTAGCAAATATAATTCTCTTTTTCATCTTCTCTGTATATCCTCTATTTCTTCTGTCTCGGCGGCTTCGGTCCTGAAAACTGGTAGAAATAAGTCCTTATCATCCCGTTATAAATCTTCCTGTTCTTATCCGATTTTTTCCCAAAATACCGCTCTGCATCGTCATAACTCGTGATCATATAAGCTGACCAGCTGTCCAGCTTCCGGAAAGCATCGCCGAATTCCTTATAAATACGCGGCAGTGTTTCTTTCTCTTCCAGACGCTCTCCATATGGCGGATTCGTGATGATAAAGCCGTATTTTTTCGGATGACTCAGATCTTTTACTTCTCTCTGCTGAAAATGGATCAGATGACTGACTCCTGCTTCCTCTGCATTTCTACGGGCCGCCCTCAGCACTTCGCCGTCTGCATCATATCCCTGTATATCCGCCTCAATATTGTCATCGATCATATCCTGCGCTTCGTTCACAGCCTCATACCAGCTCTTCTTCGGTATCAGGTTTGTCCATGACTCTGCCGTAAACGAACGGTTCATGCCCGGAGCTATATTGGCCGCCATCATCGCCGCCTCGATCGGAAATGTACCGCTCCCGCAGAACGGATCTATCAGGATCCGATCCCGCTTCCACGGTGTGAGCATGATCAGCGCGGCCGCAAGATTCTCGGCGATCGGCGCTTTTCCCGCCACCGGACGGTATCCCCGCTTATGAAGCGAAGTACCCGTAGTATCAAGCCCTACAGTCACTACATCTTTCATCAGGAACACTCTGACCGGATACGAACTTCCTGTTTCCGGAAACCATTGGATACGATATCTGGTTTTCAGGCGCTCCACCATTGCTTTCTTCATAATGGACTGAATATCCGACGGGCTGAACAGTCTGCTCTTCACAGAAGCCGCTTTCGCCACCCAGAATTTTCCATCCTGAGGTATGTAATCTTCCCACGGAATTTCTTTTGTCTTTTCAAACAGTTCTTCAAATGTCTCTGCCCTGAAGCTCCCGGCCTTCAGCAGTATACGTTCCGCAGTCCGCAGAAAAACATTGCCTCTGCACACAGCATCCATCCCGCCGGCAAACGTAACTCTTCCGTCTTCGACCTGCACGATCTCATATCCGAGATCCTGAATTTCTCGTTTCAGGACAGACTCAAGACCGAAGTGGCAGGGCGCGATCCATTCCATTTTATCCATGAACTTCTCCGTCCTTATATTTTGTCTGTATCCATATTACTATAAATTAAGGGCAGAGTAAAGTTGAACTTTCCCTGCCCCATCCATCATTTACCGGTATTTCCGAGTGTGGATCTTATCAGAATCAGTAACGGTCCGACTCATCATAGGCATCCATATCCCTGCCGCAGTTTCTGCTGTCAGAAGTGTTGGAATATGAATTATTGCTGTTCTTGTTGGCATTCTTGTTCTTGCTCTGTGTGTTTCCGTAAGAAGTGTTGTTCTTTGCGTTTTTGTTTGAATTGTTTGTATTACTATAATTCTTTGCCATGAGTAATCCCTCCTGTTTTTTTACTTCGCTGTTAGTATGTCTCATCCTCATTTTTTTATTCTCTTTAAGTAAGTTATTTTACCAGGACGACTGTTCATCCGCCAAAATTTTCTTTTTTCAAAACTTTTTCTTGCTTTTTCCAATTCCGTATATTATACTGTTCAATGTAGAAAGGTTACTTTCTACAACCCCTTATTAATTATTTATACTCCCCTCAAAAGACCGATGGCTCCCCCATCGGTCTTTTACTTTTTCATCATACCGCTGTTCTGCGTTCATAATTTGTTCATTTATCATTTAAAAATCTTTCATCTTCTTATCACGCTTTCTTCATTAATGTACCATATACTAGAATCATCGAAAGGAACAAAAGAAAAATCTAAAAAAGACGCCAAGAAGTTATTTGAATAAACTTTTTCATAATACATGCCGGGAGCTGAGCCGATCAGCTGCCCGGCATCCTCCCTTTTACGGGGTATTTTCTTCACATTCACCAATCAACACGCTGAGTTCTTCAGAACCTCCCGTCTTTTCCGTAATAACCTTAGCAGTCTGCAGCGCCTGTTCATAATCTCCCTGCTGCATCTCCAATTTCATCTTCTTTAATCCTGCTTCCTTAATCTTTTCATTGTCTTCCTCAAGCTCCATGACTCTTCCGTAAACACGGATCATCTCCTCTGCAATTTTCTGTTCCTTCAAAGACCCTGTCAAAGTTGCTGCTGCCATGCCTGTTTTTTCTGCTGCTCTCTGCACATATTCTTCATTTATATATTCTACATTTGTTTCTTTCAGCACGCTTGTTTCTTCCGGCATGCTTTCCTGTGCCATCCCTGTCCGGATTCCGGTAGTTTCAGATGTTCCTCTCTCACCTGCTCCCATGACCACACATACCGTCAGTCCTGCGGCTGCCCCTGCCAATACTATAGTCTTCCGCACTTTCGCATGCCCATTCCCGTTGAGCCCGTGCGCAGATGCCTTGTACTTCGGAACAGCCGGAAGATCTTTCAGGACCTGCTGCAGATCCACATATTTCCTGCGGGATTCGCCCGTACACCGGCCGATCACTCCGGAAAGACGGTTTGCCTCCCACCGGCTCAGCTCAGGATACACTTCTGAATACGCCAGGATAAACTGGATCGTCCGTCCATAGGCAAAAAGATCCGCGTCGTTATTTCCTGCCGTCCCGATTTCGTATACCGGCTTCACAAAATGGTTCCTTACCGCTCTTTTCTGCATACGTTTCATGACCGGTTCATTATCCGGAGCTTCCATATCCAGCAGAAAAAGAGTTCCTTCTTCCGAAACAACTATACTGCAGGGATTCAGATACCGGTAATTCTGTCTGCCATGGCTTCTGTGATACTGGTCAACACTGACTGCCAGTTCCCGGAACCAGCTTAGCATCATTCTCTTTTCTATCTGAGGATTCTCCTTCAGATAATTGAGCAGGATCATTCCCTGCACACAATCCATGCTCTGCCTGCAGTGTGCACCATGTTCGATAAATTTGAGAACTTCATACATTTCTTTCATATTCAGTTTTTTTCGGCTGTATAATTCAGCAGGCGGGACAGTCCCTCAACTGTCCCGCCCGCTCAATACATCCTTTTCCCTAATGAAATCCATCAGAAATTGATAATGGAAAAGATTCTCTGAGCCGGACCAGACCGGTCCGGATAAAAGTATCATACTTGATACATTATGAAATAGCAAGCGTTTTTTCAATGGCGGTCTGCTCCTGCCGGTGCTACACAATTTCTTCCAGATGCGCCAAAGCTGCCGCGATCACTTTATCCATATCATAGTACTTATAGTCTCCAAGCCTGCCCCCGAAGATCACATTTTCTTCTTTTGCCGCAAGCTCTTTATACTGTTGATACAATGCATTATTCTTCTCATCATTGACCGGATAGTAAGGTTCCATCCCCACACTCCACTCCGAAGAATACTCTCTGGAAATGACCGTCTTCTCCTGCTGCCCGAACTCAAAATGCTTGTGTTCGATCACACGCGTATACGGGACTTCACGGTCTGTGTAATTTACCACCGCATTCCCCTGATAGTTTTCACAGTCCAGCACTTCTGTCTCAAACCGCACGGAACGGTATTCGAGGGCGCCAAGCTGATAGTCAAAGTACTCGTCGATCATACCGGTAAAAATGATCTTCTCCGCGATATCCGGATTTTCTTTCCTGAATTCAAAGAAGTCTACTCCGGTACGCACTTCCGCTTTGGCAAGCATCTTCTCCACGATCGGGGTATAGCCGCCGATGGGGATTCCCTGATATCTGTCATTGAAATAATTATTGTCATAAATAAAACGGCACGGAAGTCTTTTGATAATAAACGCCGGAAGCTCCGTACATTTTCGTCCCCACTGTTTCTCCGTGTAGCCCTTGACCAGTTTCTCGTAAATATCTTTTCCCACAAGAAAAAGTGCCTGTTCCTCCAGGTTCTTCGGCTCGGTTATACCCGTCTCTTTTCTCTGTCTTTCAATGATCTCTTTCGCCTCCTGCGGGGTACGGATGCTCCACATCTTGCTGAATGTATTCATATTAAACGGAAGATTATAAAGCTCATCCTTATAGACAGCCACCGGTGAATTGATATAATTATTAAACTCGGCGAACTGATTTACGTAATCCCATATTTTCTTGTCCGAAGTATGGAAAATGTGTGCTCCATACTTGTGTACATGGATTCCTTCTATATCCTCACAGTAAATATTCCCCGCAATGTGATCCCTGCGGTCGATCACCAGACAGCTTTTCCCTTTCTTGCCGAGCTCATATGCCATGACTGCTCCGTACAGTCCGGCTCCCACGATCAGATAATCATATTTTTTCATCTGTTTTCTCTCCTATTCTGCGCTGCAGATCCGTTACTATTTTCCTGATATATACAGCGTCTTATTGTACATTGCTATCAGTATAACATTTTTCCTTCCGTATTTTCCTTCCTCTGTATATTTTTCGTTAATTTGTCTATTTTTTATATTTTTTCATTTACAAATTGGTTATTATGCACTAAACTGTAGTATAGGTGCTTTGAAAGCCTATCTTTCAATATGACAATTTACAGAACGGAGGTAACTTATAATGAAAGGAAATGTAATTGTCGGACAATCAGGCGGTCCAACTGCTGCGATCAACTCAAGTCTCGCAGGAGTATACCGCACAGCAAAAGACCGCGGTGCCGCTAAAGTATACGGAATGCTCCACGGAATCCAGGGGCTTCTTCAGGAACGTTATATCGACCTGTCCGAATATATCACAAATGAACTTGACGCAGAACTTTTAAAAAGAACGCCGGCCGCATTCTTAGGCTCATGCCGTTACAAACTGCCGGAAATCCATGAGGACAGAGAAGTATATGACAAGATTTTCGATATCCTCAACAAACTGAATATCGAAGCTTTTATCTATATCGGCGGAAATGATTCCATGGACACGATCAAGAAGCTGTCTGACTATGCCATCATCACCGGTCATCCCACACGTTTCATCGGATGTCCCAAGACGATCGACAACGATCTGGCACTCACAGACCACACACCGGGATATGGAAGCGCTGCCAAATACATCGGAACTTCCGTAAAGGAAATCATTCGCGACAGTTTCTGCCTTGAATACGAAAAAGGCCTTGTATCCATCGTTGAGATCATGGGAAGAAATGCCGGCTGGCTCACAGGCGCTGCCGCACTCGCAAAAGGCGAAGACTGCGCAGGTCCGGATCTGATCTATCTGCCGGAGCTTCCTTTCGATATCGAAGCATTTGGAAATAAAGTAAGAGAGCTTCTTTCCAAGAAGTCATCTGTAGTAGTGGCGATCTCCGAAGGCATCCGCCTTGCGGACGGCCGTTATGTATGTGAGCTGGGACAGAGCATTGACTTTGTAGATGCTTTCGGACATAAGCAGCTCTCAGGTACAGCAAACTATCTTGCAAGTTATATTGCAGGCGAGATCGGATGTAAGACCCGTGCGATCGAGCTGAGTTCACTTCAGCGTTCCGCTTCTCACTGCGCATCCCGTGTAGATATTCTGGAAGCATATCAGGTAGGCGGTGCTGCTGTCAAGGCTGCCGATGAAGGAGATTCCGGAAAGATGGTCGTTCTCCAGCGTCTGTCTGATGATCCGTACCAGAGCGGAACAGAAGTAAAAGATGTTCATAAGATCGCAAATGACGAAAAACTTGTTCCACGCGAATGGGTAACCGAGGACGGTTCCTATGTAACTGATGAATTCGTCAGCTATGTACGCCCGCTCATCCAGGGCGACGTATCTCCTGTAATGGTAGACGGTATACCGCGTCATCTTTACCGTCAGTTATAAAA
>DYCJ01000129.1 GCA_019418195.1 Clostridiales bacterium
CCACACACGGTTCAATTGAACTCAAAGGAAAGATCCGCGGCGAAGATCACCCATTTGTAGATCATTTTCGTTTTATAAAGCAGTTTGAAGATGTCAATGTCACCGCCAAACAGACGCTTCCTGCTCCTGCCCAGCTTCTTGCAGAATTATTCCGCGAAGATAACGGCGCTAAAACATCCGCCGTCTATCCGGAAAAAGACGAACTGATCCGGGATATTGCAGCAGCCTACCGCACAGTCATCCTTGACCTGTATCGCGCCGGATGCCGTAATATCCAGCTTGATGACTGTACATGGGGAATGTTCTGCGACTCATCCTACTGGAATGCAAGACAGCAGGAGCATGTTACTCTGGAAGATGAGGCTGGAAAATATCTGATGGTCAATAACCTTGCTCTTGAGGATCTTCCGGAGGACCTGACGGTCGCAACACACGTATGCCGCGGGAACTACCATTCCACCTGGGCAAGCAGCGGCGGTTACGCGCCGGTCGCCCCGTATCTGTTTGCAGGGGAAAATACAGATACCTTCTATCTGGAGTTTGACGATGAACGCTCCGGGGGCTTCGAACCGCTGCAGTATGTTCCTGAAGGGAAAAACGTTGTGCTCGGGCTTATCACAACCAAGTCCCCGGTGCTGGAAAGCAAGGATAAGATCATCGCCCGCATCCATGAAGCCGCAGGATATGTGCCCCTTGACCATTTATATCTAAGCCCGCAGTGCGGTTTTGCCTCCTGCGAGATCGGGAATAAACTGACAGAGGAAGACCAGTGGGCAAAGCTGGCGCTTGTTAAGGAGATTGCTGAGGAAGTCTGGGGATAAATGACACAAATATTTCCGGAAAAGTACAGGCAGGTCAACAGCTGCCCTGCCTGTACTCTTCCGGCGTTATCCCATACATCTTTCGGAATACAGAAACAAATTTATTTGGATTTTTATACCCTGCTTTCAGTGCAATAGCATCAACAGAAAGATCCGTATCCTGAAGCAGTCCGCAGGCGGCTTCCATCCGGCAGTTCCGCAGATAGATATAGAAGGATACGCCATATGTTTTTCGGAACTCTGTCTTTAAAGTCCGAAGGGGTATCCCATAGTCGGAAGCAGCCTGTTTTACTGTATATTGTCTGCCCGGGTTTGCCTTTATATCGTCCCCTATTTTTATAATATCTTCCATATATTACCGTTCATCCTCCAACAGACAGATAATCTCAACTTGCTTCTTTTAATTCTTTGATTATACTAGAATTCCCCTCCATTACAAGCCGTCCGGCTCAGAAAGGCTCAGCCCTCCATAATCCCAAGATACTTCTTCAGCGCCACTATATACATCTCCCCCACTTTCCCGGGCATCGCATTTTTTCTCACGACATAGCCAATCTCCATGACGCTGTTGTGATTCTCCTCATCGTCCCGGAACGGAACAGCCGCAAATTCATTGCCGTTGAGCTCCTCGCAGATGATCCCGGAGCAGAGTGTGTATCCGTTCAGCCCGACCATCAGGTTCAGCATGGTCGCCCTGTCATTTGCCCGGATGATCCTCGGGTATTCGTTGGTAGATAGAATTTCTTCTGCAAGATAAAAAGAACTGTTGTCCCCCTGCTCAAACGCAAGGCAGGGATAGTCAGAAAGCTGGCTGAAGCTGATAGACTCTTCTTTCGCCAGCGGATGATTTTTCCATAAGTACACATACGCCTGGCAGTCGATCAGATGGTGAAACTCCAGACCGGCCGAGCGAAGCAGCTTCTCCATACTCTTTCTGTTAAAATCGCTGAGATAGAGAACGCCGATCTCGCTTTTCATAGTGCTGACGTCACTGATCACTTCCGCAGTCTTTGTCTCCCGGATGGCAAACTCATATTTGGACATATCAAACTGTTTCGCCATATCCACAAATGCTTTCACTGCGAATGAATAGTGCTGGGTGGAAACGCCGAATTTCTTCTTCAGGGAACCGTTTTCCCCATACTTCTCAAGAATCGTCTCATACTGGCCGTAGAGCTGCTTTGCGTACAGAAGGAACTCCGCCCCGTCGTTAGTCAGGGTTACTCCTCTTCCACTGCGATTGAACAGTATGATCCCCAGTTCTTTTTCCAGCTCCTGCACGGCGCTGGTCAGAGATGGCTGGGAGACATATAACAGCTCCGCAGCCTTATTTATCGATTTTGTCTCAGCTATCGTAATAATATAGTTCAACTGGGTCAGTGTCATTTCTCTGTTCCCGTCTCTCTTAAAGCTTTCAGATTGTGGCGTCCGTAGAGCACCAGTGAGATCAACATCATGACAACGCAGATCCCGATCAGCACTTTCGACACAACATCCGGGATATTATACCAGAATACATGAATGATCATCATGGCATAGAGGAGCCATGTATTGACCTTTCCATGCCAGTCTGCTCCTAATACTTTTCCTGTTTTCTGGATCACAAGAAGCCCTGTCACTCCCATGAAGAATTCTTTCACTACCATAAGAGCGAGAGGTGCGATCATCAGCGGGAACCGGGTGAGCAGGCAGAACAGCATGGCCGCCTGTGTCACTTTATCCGCGATCGGGTCAAGCACTTTTCCCAGATCGCTTATCATATTGAATTTTCTCGCAATGATCCCGTCCACAGTATCTGTAAGACCGGATATGATCAGTATGATACCTGTCCACAGATAGTTTCTCTCCACACAGTACAGCCACATAAAGACCGGAATCAGGCACAGCCGGAAAAATGAGAGCAGATTGGGGATCGTCAGTATCTTGCTCTGTGAACTGCCCGTGCTTCCTTCTTTCGTATTCTGTGATTGTATATTTTCTTTCATGTTTTCTGATTCAGATTTCATTCGTTTCCTCCTGTGAAATTCATCCTGCCGTACGGATAAGATGATAGGACGAATCCACAGACTTGTCAATGATTTTGGTCTCACTTTTGTCGATGTTTTTCCCTTGACTGTCTTAATGCATTCTATATCTCTTTCTAAGCCGCGAAATTACCGGTATACAGCTGATAATACTTACCTTTCGCTGCGATCAGCTCATCATGCGTACCACGCTCGATAATCCTTCCCTGTTCCATAACCATGATACAGTCGGAGTTCTTGACTGTTGACAGACGATGGGCGATGACAAATGTAGTACGTCCTTTCATCAGCGCGTCCATACCTGCCTGCACCAGTTTCTCGGTACGTGTATCAATGGAGGATGTCGCCTCGTCAAGGATCAGCGCCGGCGGATCAGCAACAGCCGCACGGGCAATGGCGAGAAGCTGTCTCTGACCCTGGCTTAAGTTTGCACCGTCGCCGGTAAGCATGGTGTTATATCCATCCGGCAGACGGCGGATAAATCCGTCCGCATTAGCCAGTTTTGCAGCCTTGATACACTCTTCATCCGTAGCATCTAGCTTACCGTAACGGATGTTATCCATAACTGTTCCAGTGAACAGGTGGGTATCCTGGAGCACCATGCCGAGAGATCTTCTCAGATCCGGCTTCTTGATCTTGTTGATATTGATGCCATCATAGCGGATCTTGCCGTCTGCGATATCGTAGAAACGGTTGATCAAATTGGTGATCGTCGTCTTTCCTGCGCCAGTTGCACCGACAAAGGCGACCTTCTGTCCCGGTTTCGCATACAGGCTGATATTATGAAGCACGATCTTATTTTCATCATAACCAAAATCCACATCATCAAGGACAACTGCGCCTTCCTGCTTTGTATAGGTGACAGTGCCTTCTGCTTTGTGAGGATGTTTCCACGCCCACAGATTTGTCCTTACCGGAGACTCGGTCAGATTGCCGTTTTCATCCTCTACAGCATTGACAAGTTCTACATATCCTTCGTCTTTTTCCGGCTCCTGATCCATCAGGTCAAATACACGCTGTGCGCCGGCTGTGGCGTTAACAACGAAGTTGATCTGCTGACTGACCTGCGTGATCGGGTTGGTAAAGCTTCTATTAAGGCCGACAAATGTAATGACCGTACCGATCGTAACACCGGCCAGCTCGTTAATCCCGAGGATTGCCCCCACGATCGCCACCAGTGCGTAGCTGATCCATCCGATATTGGCATTAATAGGCATCAGCAGGTTTGCGTAACGGTTTGCCTTATTTGTACTGTCTCTGAGCTTCTCATTTACTTCATGAAAGTCTCTCATGGCCTCCTCTTCATGGCAAAAAACTTTCACGACCTTCTGTCCGTCCAGCATTTCTTCAATAAAGCCGTCTACAGTTCCCAGATCGATCTGCTGTCGGATATAATATTTCCCCGACAGTTTCGAAAATTTGGATGTCACAAAAAGCATGACAAAAGCGGTCAGGATAGAAATTATTGTCAATACAGGATTCAGAATGATCATCGTAACCAGAGTAGCAAGCATAGTGATGACCGAATTGATGATCTGCGGGATACTCTGGCTCAGAAGCTGTCTGAGTGTATCAACATCGTTTGTATAGACCGACATGATATCACCGTGTGCATGGGTATCAAAATATTTGATCGGAAGTGACTCCATCCTGCGGAACAGATCGTCTCGTAAGTGACGCATCGTTCCCTGGCTGACATTGACCATGATACGGTTGTAAGAAAATGCGGTGATAACGCTGACCCCCATCACGCATGCCAGCTGGATCAGATCCCTGGCAAGGCCGCTGAAATCATCTGTGCCGTTCTGGAGCATCGGTGTAATATAATCATCCACCAGAGTCTGGGGGAATGTAGCGCCGATGACCGTTGCAATGGCAGTGATCAGAATACAGACGATAACAAGCAAAAACGGAATTTTATAATAATGAAGCATGTACCGGATGACACGGGTGATCAGTTTTGTAGCCGTACTCGTCCTTGATCCGGAATTCTTCTCATTCTTTTTCTCGTTCATAGATCAGTTTTCCTCCTCTCTCTGATTCAGGCCGGCTGGTCGAAGTCGCCGCTGCCTTCAAGCTGTGAGTTGTAGATTTCCTGGTAAATTTCATTGCTCTTCAGCAGATTTTCATGGGTATCAAATGCATCGATCCTGCCGTCGTCCAGCACGAGGATCCTGTCAGCAGATTCCACACTGGAGACACGCTGGGCAATAATGATCTTCGTCGTGCCCGGGATTTCTTTCGCAAACGCAGCCCTGATGCTTGCATCCGTCGCCGTATCTACCGCGCTTGTAGAATCATCCAGAATCAGGACTTTCGGTTTCTTCAGAAGGGCGCGGGCAATACACAGACGCTGTTTCTGTCCTCCTGAAACGTTAGAGCCGCCCCGTTCGATCCTCGTATGATAGCCTTCCGGCATCCGGTCGATAAATTCATCGGCGCAGGCCGCCTTACATGCCTCGATGCATTCCTCTTCTGTGGCGTCCGGATTACCCCAGCGCAGGTTGTCAAGGATCGTTCCGGAGAACAGTGTATTTTTCTGAAGGACTACAGAAACCTGATTTCTCAGGACTTCCGTATCATATTTGCGGACGTCCACGCCGCCTACACAGACGGAACCTTCATCCACATCATACAGACGGCAGATCAGGTTGACCAGGCTGCTCTTTCCTGAACCCGTGCCGCCGATCACACCGATCGTCTCTCCGCTCTTAATGTGCAGATCAATGTCTGACAGAGAATTCTTTCCACTGCCTTTTTTATACGAGAAGTTCACATGGTTGAAGTCAATGCTTCCGTCAGCTACTGTCATGACCGGATTCTCCGGATCTGTCAGGTCTGCCTTCTCGTTAAGTACCTCGCTGATACGACGGATACTTGCCATGGACATACTGATCATAACGACCACCATGGAGAGCATCATCAGGCTCATCAGAAGGGCCATAATATAACTGAACAGGCTGGTCAGGTCACCAGTGGTCATAGAGCCGCCGACAATAAATTGCGCACCGAACCATGAAACAGATATAATACAGAAATAAACCGCAACCATCATGGCAGGGTTATTGAACGCCAGCAGACCCTCAGCCTTAACAGAAAGGTCATAAAGCATCTTTGATGCTTTGGAGAACTTGACATCCTCGTATTCCTCACGTACAAATGCTTTTACAACACGGATTGCAGTTACATTTTCCTGTACGCTGGCATTTAAATCATCATATCTGCAGAATACCTGTCTGAATATTTTCAGTGTTACCACCATGATCGAACCAATCACGATCACGAGGAATACGACGGCAATCAGGAACATAGCGCTCAGACGCGGGCTGATGATCAGGCACATTGCAAAGCTGAAAATCAGGTTCAGCGGAGCACGCACCGCTACACGGATGATCATCATATATGCGTTCTGAACATTGGTGATATCTGTCGTCATACGTGTGACCAGACCGGGCACACTGAACTTATCAATATTTGAAAATGAAAACGTCTGGATATTGGCATAAATTGCTTCTCGCAGATTTGCTGAAAGCCCTGATGCGGCGCTTGCAGCGTTCTTTCCTGCAAATGCACCAAAAGCGAGACTTAAAAATGCCATAAGTACCATGAGGGCTCCATAGCGGTATACAACCGGAAGGTTACCGGCTTCAAGCCCCTGATCAATAATGATCGCAGTGACAAAGGGCATCAGTATTTCCATTATTACTTCAAGAGCGGTCAGCCCTATACAGAGAAAGGTGTCCCGCTTATACTTTCCCAGTTGTTGTAATACTTTTCTCACTGTAGATAAACCTCCCGTCTGTTTTTTCATTCTGCTCCATTTTGTAGAACTGCATCAGAAGTTTTTCCTCCAGATTCAAAAGCTGCTCTTTTTCCTGACCGTTGAGCGCGCTGCAGATTTCCGACTCCAACTGACCGGCCTTCTCTATGAATCTGTCTCCTTCAGCCAGCAGTTTCTCTGTGGGGAGCACTTTCTTTTTCCGGACGTCGTCCGGATCTTCATGTAAATCAAGATAACCTTTTTCTCTCATTTTTTTGATCAACGCAGACAGCGTTGGCTTTGACACTCCTATTTCGCGGCACAATTCCGTAAGATATGTCCCTTTGGGATGATGTCTCAGGATATAGACCAGAAAATAGACCTGGACACCGGTTATACTTTTATTCTTCAGATTCAGTTCCAGTTGCGCTGTCATATTCAGACTGAGCTTCTTCATCATATAAAGCAGCTCTTCCGTGCTGAAACTTTCTTCCATTTCTATAAGCACCTCCTGTGATCCTGTAAATTTATTCTGGAATTGTTTCCTATCGAACAGTTCGTATCCTTATTTTCTGTCCATTAGAGATTTTAGCGCAGTTCTTATTGAATGTGAAATTCAAAAGTGCTATAATCAATAAA
>DYCJ01000013.1:0-7308 GCA_019418195.1 Clostridiales bacterium
GCAGCAAAAAAGCCAACAATGTATTTTGTCTTCATGGTTCCCACATCCTTTTTTCATACAGTATCGGCTTTTTTAGCTTTTTTATTCAGTTATATCCTCATCAGCGTCTTCTGCTTCAGGGACAAGATGGAACTTCCGGCTGTACCGCAGTATTTTTCCTCCCAACGGGAGTGAAAGGATATCGTCTTCTGAAAGCGTTCCCATTTTGAGTATCAATATTATGTAGACAAGAATAGCGGCGCAGATTGCGATCACCGTCGGGATCACCCGTCCTCCGATCAGAAGATCCAGAACAAACCAGATAATGTATGTAACGACTCCCATCACCGCCGCCGCGATGAAAGGTTTCAGGAACATGTGCCTGATATTTATTTTATAGCCGCATACTTTCCGGATCTTCAACTGGTTCAGAATACACATGATAAGAGCAAATACTATGTTACTTCCAACCAGTGCATACACATTCATACGGAAAGCCACAAGCATGACTACAAAAGCAATCAGATGGACTACAAGCGCAACGGCTGCATTCTTTGCCGGACTGGACATATAGTTAAGCCCGTGCAGTACGGAATTTGTGATCGAGGACCAGCCGTACAGCACTATAACGATAGCTCCAAGCATGAGAAGATTGGCCGGCGTTGCACTTGAGTCATTGTATAAGAGCACCATGAGAGGAGATGCAAGCACCGCTATACCTACACAGCTTGGGATGGTGATGATCGTTGCAATACGAAGCGTCTGATCGATCTGATAGTGGACTTTTTTCTTCTGTCTGTTCATAACCGCTGCAGTAAGTGTAGGAACGATCGATGCACTGACTGCTGAGGGTATGGACAAAGGAACATTGATCAGCGGATCGTATTTTCCTGTATAGATCCCCTGCAGCGCCATATACTCCTGCTCAGAGAATCCCTGCCATGACATGATATGGTTAAACACTGTAAGATCTATGATCTGGTTGATATTATAGATTGCCGTACTGAAGATCACGGGAACTGCAGTAAGTATGAGAGCTTTCAGTATATGGGAATATGCCTCTTTCTTTTTTGAATGGTCACGCTTCAGCTGCCTTTTGATTCCGCCTCTGAAAAGCCAGAGTACGAACAAAAGAAACAAAAGTCCTGCAAAGGCACCCGTCACGGTACCGAGTGTGCCTCCGGCAGCGCCATATGCAGGTCCCAAAAGTTCCTCGCCTGCCTCCTGGCCCGCACGTGTACCAATCCCGAACAGCACTCCGGCTCCTACGATACTAACTACGGCATTGATGAGTTGTTCGATCACCTGGGAGACGGCGGTCGGCATCATCGTACCAAGGCCCTGGAAATATCCCCGGAGCACAGCCATTACGGCTACGATGAACAGACCAGGAGCAAGCACTTTCAGCGCATAGACGCTGAGCGGCGCCTTCATGACATGTTCTGAGATTGCCCCGGCCCCGAAGAAAATAGCGACCGCAATAATAAATCCTACAATAATGGCAAAAACAAGCGAACACAGGAACGCGCGGAATGCATTTCTTCTCTGGCCGACAGAAACCCGCATTGATACAATCTTTGATACAGCAGTCGGAAGACTCAGTGAAGAAATCATCAGCGCAAATGCATATACCTGATACGCATAGCCGTAAAAACCGTTTCCTTCATCACCCAGGAGATTGGTCAGCGGGATTCGATATACAACACCGATCACTTTTGTGATCACAGCTGCAGCTGCCAGGATCGACCCCTGGACAATATAGTCTCCTCCCCTGGATTTTGTTTTATTGTTCCTTGGTGTATCAGACATGTAAGTCCTCCTTGTTATCGCAGAATGTTGATCTTCTCCAAGATCGTTCTCTGTTTCTGTTCCATCTCTTCTCTTTCATCGGCTTCCATATGGTCATATCCGCACAGATGAAGCATACTGTGGGCAATAAGGAAAGCATATTCGCGCTTCGGTGAATGTCCGTATTCTTCAGCCTGAGCCATAACTTTATCCGCAGAGATCACGATATCCCCAAGCATCAGCTCCCCTGTCTCCGGATCAAATACATCCGACATCTCTTCGTCGATCCCCGAAAAATCACCGGGGATCTCAAATTCCAGCATGGGGAAAGATAATACATCGGTAGCCCGGTCTATCCCCCTGTGTTCCCGGTTCATTTCATGGATTTCCTCATCGTGCGTGATCAGAAGACTGACCTCCGCCTCATAAGGGCACGCTACATATTTCAGTGCTGCATCCACAACCATTTCTGCAGTTTCTCTCACATCAAAAGGGAACTCAATGTTCCCTTCTGTCTCTATATAAAGACTCATGATCGTTTCCTCCTGCCGGTCCCCCGTGACTTTGCAGTACTTTTCTTCTCGTATTCCTCATAGGCTTTTACGATCTTCTGGACAAGCGGATGACGGACTACGTCTTTGCTCGTCAGTGTACAAATACTGATTCCTTCCAGATCTTTCACAACTTTAACTGCCACATCAAGTCCGGAGGTAGTTCCGGAGGGCAGATCTTTCTGTGTGGCATCACCCGTGATCACTACTTTTGATCCGAAACCAATCCTGGTCAGGAACATTTTCATCTGTGCAGGAGTCGTATTCTGTGCCTCATCTAATATGATAAATGCATTGTCAAGAGTACGTCCCCTCATGTACGCAAGGGGTGCCACCTCGATCAGACCTTTCTCTGAATTTTTTACAAAGCTGTCCGCTCCCATGATCTCGTACAGTGCATCATAGAGAGGTCTCAGATAAGGGTCGATCTTGCTCTGCAGATCCCCCGGCAGAAATCCCAGTTTTTCTCCCGCCTCGATTGCGGGACGGGTCAGGATGATCCGGTTCACTTCATTCCGTTTAAATGCTGTGATCGCCATTGCCATTGCGAGATAGGTCTTGCCGGTTCCGGCCGGTCCCAGCCCGAACGTGATCATATCCTTTCGTATCGCATCGACATATTTCTTTTGTCCCAGGGTCTTCGGTTTGATCGGTTTGCCCTGAAGTGTATGGCAGATCAGTTCCCGGTCGATCTCAACGATCCCTTCCTCCTGATCTTCGAACACAAGGGAAATCGCATAGTCTACATTCTGCTCTGTGATCGTATTTCCTCGCTTTGACAATTCCAGAAGCTGTGTCAGCACCCGCTGGGCTTTCTGTGCGGCATTTGTCTCGCCTACGATCTTTGTAGCTCCATCGCGTGCGATCAACGTGACATGGAATGTGCGCTCAAGTTTTTTTACATATGTGTCAAACTGACCGAACACATTTGCCTCATGTTCAGCCGGTATATCAATCATCAGTTCCGACAGGCTCATCCGTTTCTTTCCTTTCGATCGTCAATATTTCTGTATCTGCCTCTTCTGTGATCCTCTCATTCAAATAGAGGGTGCCCGAAGCGCTGGCAGAATCGGCATACAGATGTATTTTAACACTATTTTCTCTGATTTGAATACCTTTTTCCTCCAAATCTTTACAAAACTGCTGAAAATTTCCGCTCAGGATCCTCCTGATTTCTTCCTCAGTATATGTTTTTTTCTGAAATGTATAAGATCTTGCTTTCTTTATCCCCCAGGAAAAAGGCAGATAAAAATTTTCGCCCGCTTTCAGTGGATGCTCAGTTACAGAAAGTTCTCTGTTCTCATATTTCCCGGAAACAGACCCGACCGATATTCTGACCTCTCCGATTCTGATATAAGGCTGATACCTGCTTTTATCATCATAGACTTTTTCCTGATAAGTACGGGCAATACTGTCGGTATATTCAAGCTGAGTATCGGCAAATATATCAGCATCCGACTGCTGATATTGATAGCCGGTCACTTCTCCGCTATCGTTGACCACGTCTACCCGGCCGAGTACGAGGATATCTCCTTTCTTTACTTCGTCGCCCACATGCACCTGCGGAACCCCGGAACGGGTCACGATACTTGTTATGACACCGTCTGATGTGGCGATCAGATCAGTCGGACTTTCTTCTCCGGCAGCAGATGTTTTCTCGTCTGCGCTTTCGTCACCGGTCTCGTTCAAAAGAGTGTCATCATTCTCTTTGATCTGTATTTTCAGGCGGCTTCCGTCAACTGACGCGGAAACCCAAACTATATCATTATATTCTTTCCGGATATTTTTTACAATACCCGGGCAGTCAACTTCACTCTTCAGCATGAGCGGGGCGACCCCCTCGCTTTTCAGATACTCGGCAAGAGTTTCATCCGGCCACTTCTCATTTCCTTCAAAATGAATATCCCATATGAACAGGGAGTATGTCTTTAAAAGGATAATACATATAAAGAGTCCGAAAAAAAACAGCTTTCTCTTCCTGTACCGGAAAAGAAAGAACGGAAAACCACAACGTTTGATCAGTGTGACTTTTGAGTGCGTTTTTCTTGCCAACGGTTTCAGCCTCCGGAAATCGGCGATACTGAGATACATTTCATATCCGTTCCCGGCAGGAGCCAGTCCCCAGATATAAATGTCATGATAGGAGCACATATTGAGAAACCGCTCCGGAGAAAAACCCTGTATCCGGATCTTCACATAACCTTTAAGATAACGTATGAATGAACGGATCATTCTTTGTTCCTCCCGTCAGCAAATTCAATACACTCAATCTTTCCGGTGATCTTCATCTCGTCGTTTGTATAATACTCTACCTTCAGACGTTTCCCGGTCAGACGGATCTGACCTCCTTTTGTCTGTACTCTGACAAGGCACTCAGTATATTCCGTTATCCCTCTGTAATTTTCGATACATACTTCAAAATTCCCTAATGCGGTAAGAACAGCCGCTTTCATGACAACATCTTTCGGCATACTTGCAGCCGATGCAAGCCGTTCTCCAAACTGTTCTTTTTCCATAAAAATGCCACACATACGCCTTTTATAATCAGTATATGTGCGGCATATAATGTCCTATTCCATTTTCGCCGGCCCTTTCCCGCGAGCCCGGATCCTACTCATAATCCAGGCATGCACGTTCTGTCACATACGGTCTGACATACGTGTCTGCAACAGCCACATGAGCCGGGTGTGTCGCGTAAACAGCAATATCTTCTGCCTTTTCCAGCGTTGTCACAAGTGCGATGTCATGTGTGCTTGACGGGATCGGATCTTCCACAAACTCAACGGTAAGAAGCCCCGGTACTTTTCCGACAAGCGCACTTAAATTTTCATTCATTGCCTTTTTCAATTCCGGCTTCTCTGCCTCCTCGATCTCCGGTTTGAATTTCCACATTACGATATGATGTACCATTTTATATTCTCCTTTCATTGACAAACATTCCCTCGAATCGCTCAACTCCGAATTTTTGTACAAACCAGTCACATTTACACAGGAACAGATAATAAATATTGAGTCCGCATCCGTGTATGGTTTCAAAATTCCCCTGGCCTTTGGAGAGGATCACATTTGCTGTTTCTATTTCATTCCGTGCTTCATCACTGATGTCATCAAGATCTGTTCCTGCAATGCCGCTTCCATTATCAATCACTTTCACTACACGGTCAAGCCCTATATAGCGGGCTGCTTCAAGATCCGCATCGTTTACCACAGGTTCGCCCCGGACAACGGCAGTCACTTCCAGATCCGGATATCTATCCTGTATGATCTTAAGCGCGATCTTGTCAAGAACGACTTCTCCGCAGTTATCAGTCAGATAGACGAGCTTAGACGCCTTTTCCATGTCTTTCAGGAATGACTCATATTCATTTTTCTCAAGGCCCGCCTGCTCCTGCTCTTCAAAGAGCTCCAGCAACTTATCTTTCGAGATATCCTTTACCGCGGCATAGTCGATATAGTTTCCGGTCCGTGCAAAGCAGAGCGCGGCTTCCAGCGGATCTTCATGTTTCCGGATCTGTTTTTCCAGCTCTGTTTCCATGGACAGAAGAAAGTCGTTGAATTCCTTCTTTACTTCGGCCATGCTGTCCCTCTTGCCCCAGTATTTCTCATATATCCTTGCCAGCGGCTTTACAAGCGCAGGCGCGGACAGATCCGGATTACATGACGAAAGAAATGCAAGTATCTCTCTCATATATCTCATTTTCTTCTCTTCATCATCAAACTTCCGTATCTGTGACTCCTGCATCCGGATCAGACAGGCAAGGCAGAAAGAGTTGATCTTCATAACGCTCCTCCTTCCATGAACATACTTACAAGAATGAGTATGAACACTATGATAAATATGATCTGGACGACACGCCCGTTCCCCGCTGCTGTCTCTTCAAATTCAAGAGGCCTGCCGTCAAATATCCCCGGATCACTCATGCGCTCCTTGAACCTGAAGTCCTCGAGATAATACTTCCATCCGCTCCTGTCTGTATAGACGCGCACCTGTTCCGAGGCAAGATAACGATGTATCGGTTTTCGGTATCCCTGACTCTGGATCGTATTGGTCACACCTGTGACCGGATCTGTGATATCCACTTTAAGATAATAGTATCTGTGGTATCTGAGAGTCCTGTTTTTGCCGGAATAATACGGGACATCCTGCCTTACCACTCCCTGGATGCGCCCGGGCTGTGACTGTCCGTATGCTATTGCATCTGCACGCTGTTTCCTGTAAAAGAGTGCTCTCCTCACCATAGTCACTGCCGAATACACCGGGAGCAGACCTGCAACAAGGAACAAAAGCACTGTAACGCGGATTCCTCCTGCCGCTATGGTACCCAGAAGCCCGGAATACCACAGAATTACAAAAAAGACGATAAATGCTATATTCCCGATTTCCTCTTCCGCAGGGCGGATCTTTCGTTTCATAAGTTTCTCCTTTTCATCACTGCTCCCCGCAGCAAATGACCCTTCTTTTTATTTTTCCAGGACTTTTACGATCTCTGCAATATACATCGTATGATAATCCTTCTCCGGATACCATTTCGTGTCGCACTCTCCGTCGATAAAACATTCCGGGAGCATCTCCTGGGCATATAGCTTTCTGCACACGAAGATTTCTTCTGCCTCTTCCACTGCAGCCGTGCCGTCGATCTCAAACGGATGCAGGCCTGCTTCCTTCCATTTGTCCTCAACATTTCTGCCAGATACGGAACCGCATATATTTAACGATCTGCGGTATTCCTCCGGAAGAAATGACAGAGTAAAGTACCCGTTTTTATCAATGAACTCTTTTGTATATCTCTGCGGACGTATGTAAACTGTTGCCACAGGCTTTCCCCACATGATACCTACTCCGCCCCAGCTGGCTGTCATGGTATTGCATGAATCTCCATCTCCCGCCGTGACGAGCATCCACTGTTTGCTGATCTTGTCAAACGGATTAAACTCCAATGATGAAATATCTGTTTCTGCTGCTGCTGTCCCTTTCTACAGTCGTCAGTGC
>DYCJ01000013.1:7318-22433 GCA_019418195.1 Clostridiales bacterium
TAATTTTTTGCCAGAAGTTCCGGTGTGTTGAGTCCGTACGGACATTTCTTCATGCACTGTCCGCAGTGCAGGCATCCTTCGATTTTTTTCATTTTCTCCTGCCACTCTTTAGTAAGCCACGCTTCGCTGGGGGCACGCCTCAGCATCAGACTCATTCTGGCACAGTTGTTGATCTCGATTCCCGCCGGGCACGGCATACAGTATCCGCATCCGCGGCAGAAGTCACCGGTCAGCTGTTCTTTGTCCTTTGCGATCTTATCCTGCAGCTCCCCGGAAAGCTCCGGCGGACAGTCCTGGTAGGAAAGGAACTCGTCAAGTTCAGTTTCCCGCTGTATCCCCCATATCGGTGCCACATGTGAAAACTGCGGCTGGTTCATATATGCATAAGCGCATGCTGAATCATTGATCAGCCCGCCCGCCAGTCCTTTCATGGCAATGAATCCCATATTTTCCTTTCGGCACATTTCAACAATCTCGAGATCCTGTTCCGCAGCCAGATAAGAAAAAGGAAACTGCATCGTCTCGTACAGTCCGGATTCAACTGCTTCTTTTGCAACAGCGATCCGGTGATTCGTGATGCCGATATGCCGGATCTTTCCTTCCTCCTGCGCTTTCAGCGCGGCTTCATAAAGTCCGGTTCCATCTCCCGGCTTCGGGCAGAATGCCGGATTGTGGAACTGATAGATGTCTATGTAATCCGTCCGGAGATTTTTCAGGCTTTCTTCCAGGTGCCTGCGCATTTCCTCTCCGTTCTGTGCCTGTGACTTTGTACTGATGATGATCTTATCCCTTGTATACTCAAAGGCAGCTCCCATCTTCTCTTCGCTGTCAGAATAGGCCCTCGCCGTATCGAAGTAATTGATACCATTGTAAAATGCTTTCTGCAGAAGATATACCGCTTCTTTCTTCGTTACCCTCTGGATCGGGAGCGCCCCGAATCCGTTTTTATTGACTTCAAGTCCGGTCTTCCCTAATACAACTTTATCCATAGCCGCTCTCTCCTTCATTTATCATTCTTCAATCTCAGCCATCTCTTTTCCGATCTCAGTCTCACAGGACTGCATGGCTCTCAGGGTTTTGTCGAAGAGATCATTCAGTTCCCAGCCCAGATTCTCCGCGCCGCTGCGGATGATATCTCTGGAGCATCCGGCTGCGAATCGTTTATCTTTAAATTTTTTCTTCACACTGGAAACTTCCATATCCGACACGCTCTTCGACGGGCGCATAAGAGCCGCGGCCCAGATCAGCCCGGTCAGCTCATCCACGGCAAAGAGTACCTTCTCCATCTCGTGTTCCGGTTTCACATCGCTGCAGATCCCGTATCCGTGAGAACAGACTGAGCGGATCATATCCTCTCCCACTCCGGCCTCCATTAAAAGCTCCGGGGCTTTCCTGCAGTGCTCCCCGGGGTACATTTCAAAATCGATATCGTGCAGAAGTCCGGTAATCCCCCAGTAGTCTTCCTCGTCGCTATATCCAAGTTCCCTGGCAAACCATCGCATGGTCTTCTCAACTGTGATCCCGTGCTGGATATGAAACGGCTCTTTATTATATTTTCTGAGTAATTTAAGCGCTTCATCCCTTGATATTGTACTTGTCATGATCTTTCCTTCTTTCTGCTGAAGCGCCCTTTTCCAAAAAGAACAAATCTTTTGAAAAACAGCGCATTCTGTTTTTGCTCATTCTATTATACACAGTGCCGCCGGAAATTACAATAAAGCTGTAACTTATCAAAAAAAAGTACATCCGTTTTTTTTACATTCATGTTCGGAAGAAATAAAAAAACCGTTGAAATGTGGCGTGATCCCCAGCGCATGCATAGCTTCTTATACATCAATCCGTAAATTCTTCACTGTGATCCCGGAAAAATGTATAGTACGCCCTTACATTTTCCAATTCCGTCCATTTTTTCACATCTGCCGGGTCTTCATCCAGATCATAGATCTTTGCTCCTCTCATAGCCAGGAGAAACGGCGAATGCGTAGAGATCACAAACTGACAGCCAAAAAACCTTGCCGAATCTTCCAGGAACTTTACAAGATCCTGCTGTCTTGCAGGAGACAGGCTGTTCTCCGGCTCATCCAGCAGAAACAGCCCGTTTTCAGTAATCTTTTCCGAAAAGTAAATAAATGCACTTTCTCCGTTGGAATATTCCCTGATATTATCCATCAGCTCTGACCTGACATACCTGGACTGCGTCAGGCGTCTTGCTTTCGTAACCTTTTTCAATCTTTCGTAATCATCCAGGGAACGCATCTGAAAGTCTGCATACTTCGCGTCCAGATAATCCTCGAAGAGCGATTCCTTCTTCCTGTCTATCCCCTCATTCATACTGCGGATATTCAGCATATAGTCAAAAACATCGTCGCTTGTAATAACGCGGCTGTTCACGGGAATCCGCCCTTTCAGTTGATAGTCGCAGAGATCCAGATAGTCCTGAAAAAAATTGGACTTATTAAATACACTGTCCCTCGAAAGCTGAAGTTTTTCTCCGATCACATTCAGAACCGTCGTTTTCCCTGATCCGTTTCCTCCATACAGGATCGTAACCGGCTCAAAATCAATCCGTTGGAGGTGATGCCTTGAAAGGATCTGAAAGGGATAAAAAGAGTCATAGCACGTCCTTTTCTGATTTACAAAAAAGTCAAATTCCCTGTCGCTGTCAGGAAAAGTAAAATATTCTAAATATATCATCTGCTGACCTCTCTATATCTTTTTTGTCTTATCCAGAACCACCAGATCAAAATTCCTGCTGTTCCGGCAATGATGATAACCGGAATGACCAGAAAGACTACAGAAAATCGTCCGCTTACTTTCACGGCGTCAATCTGTGACGCGTCAATTTCCTGCGCAGGGATCAGTTCATGCTCAACTCTCTGCGGAATGCCGGTATCTTCCATATCTGAAAGACAGATCCAGATATCTCTCGTGCCGTGCATATACGCCCTATATCCCCACAGACGTCCATCGGGATCCTTATAGAATGTCGTAATTTCATAATCGTCCGTTACAGAGGCATCAGGCCGGTCTATAACGCCGGATTCCGGATAAGACCATGATACAAATTCTGTTCCGTAGGAAAGCAGATACGGCTCATCTTCATATATTTCATTGGAATGTTCCTCCATAAATTCCGGAGTTCCGTATTCCAGATACAGATCCGCCATAAGAATCCATTTATCCAAGGATTCTGCCAGCCCCCACTCAATTCCGTCCTTGTCGGTATAGACAAAGGAAATATAGATTTTTTCTCCCTCCTGTGCTTTCCGGTCGCCTGTTACCAGATTCGGAGCATCCCACAGATATGTATCCGCTCCCGCAAGGCAAGATCGATCAAAATACGAGCACTCGTCACTATGTCTTTCGTAGAAATTATTTTCCGGCTCAAAAATAACGTCCGCCGATGCCGAAAGCGGATGCACCAGGACAAATACAGCAATGCAGACAAGCATTACCATTTTCAAAATCACTTTTCTTTTTCCGTCATGTACTTTCCTCATAACCTTTCCTCCCTTTTACAGCAGCATCGATATAACTAACCCTGTGCCAAATGAAATCGCATTCAGAACAAGCGCAATTTTCCATGGGCCGTACTCTTTTTCCTGCCATATCATACATTTCCGGAACAAGAACCCCTCTGAAATAAAAACAAGCGCCTCTGCAGCCAATACTGCCGCGTTAAACGGAATCCGGGTGTAAGCAGGAAGCATCAGGCTGAGAAGGACGGCTAAAGGATTTGTGACAGTATTGACGAGAAGGAGAAGTATCTGCTCTTTTTTTTCTATACTGAAGAAAAGTCTGGCCGCCCCGCCTTCAACCACGACTGTCAGTATCCATGACAAGATAAATAAAGTGAATAAACGGATCATGGCATTTCCCTCCTGTTTCGTGTATACAACTGGTTTATTTTTCCTCTCTGTAATGGAAAACAAAGCCCCACCGTGATCAGGACCAGAGAAATCACTGTCAGGATTGTATAAGACGCAGGCGAACGCATCCATTCCGGTACTCCTGCAAATACAGGCAGCACTCCGAGATACAGCGCGAAAGTCAGGATACCAAATGATGCTGCCGGATATTCCGGGAATTTCCGATACAGTGTGCTCAGGGTAACCGGCATTGTCATATTAAAAAGGAGAACACCCGCAAGACCTGCGCCCATCCGGTCCGACATTCCGAGAAGCAATGCGGAAACCGCAAGAGATACTGCTGCTGTTCTACAGCCGCCAAAACGGTCAGAGGACATACCACCCAGCATTTTCCCGAGAAATACAGCTCCTGTCAGCGCAATTCCCGTATAGATACTGCTGTTCCAGGGAAAGGCAAATACAGAACCTTCAAAGGAGCGGAAAGCTGCTACAAGAATCAGACAGGTCACAGATATCGCCTCCTGAACGGCTGATAATGAAAACTTCTTTCTTACACGCACATTGCCATGGTATTCTGATCTGTCTGCAGGAGGTTTTTCTTTCTCTGACAATATCAGTATTATTGAATACGCGAGCAGAGCTGATAAAATCACGCCGGCCGGAACGTAGAGCCGGTCTATCATGGGAATTACAGAGCCTGCATAGATCCCGAACGCTCCGGTTGATACAAATATCCCCGGCTCCGCGGCTCTCCATTTATACAGCTTGAGGATCCCGGCTCCGCTTCCCACATGAAACAGTGCATTCCCGATACCCGCGGTTATCACCAATGTATGGGAATCCGCTCCCGAGGCAAAGGCGGCAAGGCATAACAGGCATCCTGCAGAAGCCGCTGCACTTGTCGCTTTTTCCCATTCGGATGCAAGACGGTCAAGAATAATTCCCGCCGGAAGCTGGCCTGCAAAAGCCAGAAAATTATATATCAGCATTTTCACAAACCATGCTTCGCTTCCGGGAATTCTGTTTATGATCATCCACGCACAGATAAAATCAATCATAAAATGTGAGGCGGATGCCCATACCAGTCTTCTGTGTCTCTTCATTGGCACTCTCTCCTCTCTCTGTTTATAAGAGTGTCACTCGGACAGATTTGTTGCATCTTAATCAAACATTAATTTATCGTCGGCAATCTTCCCTGATAAACGGCTCTTCCACTCCTGTTTTTGTCAGCACCCCGTATTTCAGCGGTTGACGGTATGTATTGCCGTGCACTTCGTTTTTACGGTACTCCCGCAGCTGCTCAAGATCAAGTTCTGCAATATAGATTCCCTCTTCGACGCCTGCATCCAGGATACACATATCTCGTGAATCTTCTTCATCCGGAAGATATGCTACACCGTCAAAAACTGTAGATCTTCCGTTACAGTCCGGAACACTCTCCGGATAGTTGCAGGTGGCAACTGCAAGCATATTCTCGTACGCTCTTGCCCGAAGCTGGCAGAGCCTGTTTATCTCCATTGGGCAGGCATTGGGTACAAGGATCAGTTCTGCTCCCTTAAGCATCAGAATCCGGGCGCTCTCAGGGAACTCCCGGTCATAGCAGATCATTGCGCCGGCTTTTACGATACCACACGCCGTATCAAGCTCAGTAACATAGAACGCTTCTCCCGGCGTCAGATTTCTCTCCACACTGAAATCGCATGTATGCACTTTCGCATATGTCAGCTTCCGCTCCCCTAACCGGTCAAAAAGCACCAGTGTATTGCGGACACCGTCCCCATATTTCTCAAGCAGGGTAATACCGATCGCCATATCAAGTTCACCTGCAAGTCTGCTGAAATTATTGACAAAATCGCTATCGGCCGGTATCGCTTCTTTTCTCCATTCCTCTGCCGGCCGCTCATGTATGGCATATCCATTGCTCCACATTTCCGGGAATAAAGCAATATCCGCACCCTGTTTCTTCGCCTGCCTGCAGGACTGTATTCCCTTTTCAAGATTTTTTTCCAACGAACCACAGGGTGAAATCTGCAGTAAAGCGATTTTCAATCGTTCCATAAAGCATCTTTCCTTTTTTATATTTACAAAATATATATATCCGCACAGAGTCATCAGATCAAATCAGAGGCTGTTCACGGAGCCACCGCATATTTAATGACATGATCTTTCTTATTCTCAAACACCTCATACGCTTCCATGATCTCATCCAGTCCGCAGCGGTGGGTAATGAGAAAACCTGCATCAAGTTTCCCGCATGCGGTCAGATCCATGATCTCCTGACAATAACTGCCGTCCACTCCGCCGGTCTTGAACACGAGGTTCTTACCGTACATATCCGGTAGTGGAAGTGTCTGTGCTTCCTCATACATCGCCACGATCACAACGACTGCATTAGGTCTTGCGATCTTCCACGCTGTCTGGAATGTATCTTTCCCGCCTGCGACTTCAAATACAGTGTCAGCACCTCTTCCGTCTGTAAGCTCTCTTATCCGGCCTTCTATATCGTCTCTTCCAGGGACAAGGGTGATATCTGCCAGACCTTTTTCCTTCGCCAGATTCAGTCTGTATTCATCTGTATCTACAGCAATAATCTTTGCAGGAGTATACAGACGGGCACACAGCATCGTGCACAGCCCTGTTGGTCCCGCTCCGATCACCGCTGCTGTATCTGCGGGCCTGATCTCTCCGATCTTAGCCGCCCAATATCCGGTAGAAAGTATATCGCCGTTAAAAAGTGCCTGCTCGTCCGTTACGTTATCAGGTATGACAGTCAGGCCGTTGTCCGCGAACGGTATCCTTGCATATTCGGCCTGTCCTCCGTCAATACGGCATCCAAGAGCCCATCCCCCATGCTCATCCGTACAGTTATTTACATAACCTCTTTTACAGAAGAAACACTCCCCGCAGAACGTCTCCACATTCACTGCCACGCGGTCGCCAGGCTTTACTTTCTTTACCGCACTCCCCGCCTTAACAACTCTGCCGACAAACTCATGCCCCAGTATCGTTCCCGGCACTGCTCTGGGTACAGCGCCGTGTTTAATATGTATGTCACTCGAGCAGATCGTCGTGAGGGTTACCTGCACGATTGCATCCCTTTCGTCAAGTATCTCCGGCATGGGACGATCCGTAAGAACAATCTGTCCGTTTCCCTCATATACAACTGCTTTCATATCCATCCCCCATTCTCTTATTGAACCTCACTTTATGTATTAAGAATTTAGTACGGTCTGTTCCAGCTCTTTTTTCAGACTCTCCTGCTTATTGCAAATTTCTTCTTCCATTCGCCCCAACTGCTCAAGAACCCGTTGGATCTGTTCACAAGTCTGATGTGTTCTGTTCCATGAATCGTTGATCCTGTCATATACCATCCAGTCTGCGAACAGTCCGTCAAAAAAGTAGTCAGCAAAATGCAGGAAATCCCCAATTTCCACATATAGGTCTCCGGATATTCTCTCCGTAACATCGGCGAGTTTCGTACGGAATCCCCGCAGCGCGTTCTGGAGATCCTGTATCCTGTCCTGCACCTTGTTGATTTTGTCATGTTTAGCCATATCAGCTATAAGATCGCCGCCCAGCAGATCGACTGTACTCCATTTCTTTGCACTGTCCAGATCTTCAAGAATCTTTTCCGCGATACGTAATGCACAGTTACCTGCATTTATGGCTTCCTTGATTTCTCTTTGCTGGTTCCCGTGAAATGCCAGTTCCTCTTCTATCTGCAGGATCCTTTCCGCCTCCGGATTGCCGGACTGTTTGATCTGCGCTGTCTTTTCTCCCAAGATCTTTTCATATTGCTTCTCGCAATCCTGCAGTTCAAGAATCCGTTTCTGGCAGTATTCTATCTCCTCATTCACTGTCCGGAGTTCACTTTCTGCCGCCTTATATTTCACTGCCGCTGCGTATGCTTCCGCTTCTTCTTTCGTCAGCTTCTCATCCATTTTTCCGGTTGTCCTGTAGAAAAATGCAGTAATGCTCCTGCTGTTCAGACGATCTACATCTCCCTGCTCTTTCTGCATAGTCTTTTGAAGTTCTTCTGTTCTTTTCTCCAGGTCCGATTGCTGCAGGAGCAGATCAGATAATTTTGCATCTGTCCTCTGCTTTTCCATGATTTCCTGCTGAAGACGCTGAAGTTCACTGTCGTAATAGTTCATATCCAATCCCCCTTGATCTTTCTATTATTGATTCCATTTAATACTCCTGCGGATTCATTTACTCAATAACGTCTAATATATTCTGAAAATGCATCATGTTCCCCTCTTCTTTTAATCTTTCGTTCGCTGCCATTATTATATCATCTTTATACATATAACGGATACATTTTTCTCCTGGCAACTTGCTATTTACCCGTATCAGAAGTACAATGGACTCTATAATAAATCTTTTTTGGAGAACTGTATCATGATCAATACGGAAGAAAAAAATAATGATAAGAGCTTAGATAAGATTACTATAAACTATTTCGACAAACTTGTTCAGATTACCTGCGGCGAGGCGCTGAAAAATTATCTTGATGAACCGGGAAACGGAGCTGTCGAGCTCAGCGCCCATATATTGAAAGAATATAAAAAACGCCAGAAATCCGAACTGAAAATCAGTAAGGATTCACTGGCAATTGAAATACTGGCTCATACATATGCGGATACATTTTCGGAAACAGTATCCTCCGCAGAGTTACATCTCCCCGCCGCCCTGTCAGAAGCCGTGCTCGGACTGATGAAAAAAGTTCATGCGCACACAGAGATCATAGACTGCGGAGAATCAGACGTAGACAATAACCGCTGGATATGGGACGGTCTTACTGTCTTTAAAAAAATCATCTATAAAGCATTAGGCGACCGTGCGTAAGTGTACACTCCACGGTCTGCCTGTTATCTTGACAGTCATCACAACAGATCCGCATTATCCTGAATCTTATTATCCTGTATAAGCATCATCTGCGCTGTTTTTAAAATTCTGTTTTTCAAGCCATTCCTTTTCTTCTTCTGTTTCCGGGATATCAATTCTTTCAATCTTGAAGATCACAGGCCTTGTACCGTCATTACAACATGCGATCATCATTCTGTCGTCATTTGTCCAATTGCGCATGATGGAGCCGCCCTGCAGCGCGGTATATACATACCTGCTGATCGCATCCCATGCCTCACCGCAGAATTTTCCATTCATCAAATGATAGAAATCGTCCTGTTCGCTGGTCCTTTTTAAGAGGAACGTATCTCCTGCCTTGAAACAGGGACATGGCCCCGACTTAGGATCGGCAAGATATTTTTCCTGATAATCCGCAAATACTTTTGTCTCCAACACTGTTATTTTACATTCATACTGCATAAATGCTTACCTCCCTTAATCTGTGATCCAGCCGCCTGATCAGCATCCCCGGCTTTCTGTTTCTTTTCATACCTGTTTTTTCAGATCTTCTGCTGCCGGAAATCCATAGGCACTCTTCGCGCTTTTCACCGCGCGGGTGATGGCTTCACTCATCACTTCTGCCGCCATCGTTCCTGTCAGATCCATATCTGCAGTGACATTTCCTACCGATACCGCATAGATACTGTCCCCGTCTGCCGATGTATGCACAGGCCGAATGGAACGGGCATATCCGTCGTGTGCCATACCCGCTATCTTGCATAGGCGCGTCTTATCAAACGCTGCATTCGCAATAACAACTCCGATCGTTGTATTCCCCGTAAATTTATTATCCACCGCTCTTGTATCCGCACACATCAGCTCAGATGTATCGCGAAAGCTTCTTCCATCCTCCGCAAGTAAGCCGGCAATCTTATCCCCGGTCTTCCAGTCAAAAATATCGCCCAGCGCATTTACAGCCACAACTGCTGCGATCTGCAGTTCGCCGATCTGTACGGCACAGCTTCCGATCCCCGATTTCATACAGTATCCCATTCCTGCAAATTTGCCTACCGTGGCGCCGCATCCCGCTCCATAGTTTCCATTCCGGTAGTTTCCTCCATTTTCTGAATTCACGCATGCCGCATATCCCATCTCCTTATCAGGGCGTACACAAGGATCTCCTACTGTAAGGTCAAACAGATCAGACTGACAGACGAGCGGAACCTTTATCGGCAGACCAACGTCAAAACCAATCCCTCTTTCCTCAAGATACTGCATCACTCCGTCAGCAGCATTGAGACCGAAAGCGCTTCCTCCGGCCAGCACGATCCCATGGATCACTTGTGCGGCAGCAAGGGGATTTAAAAGTTCCGATTCACGTGAAGCCGGACCGCCGCCTCTGACATCCAGACCAGCCGTCATCCCCTGATCTGATAAAAACACCGTACATCCGGTTCCTGCATCTGTATTTTCAGCTTGTCCGATTCTTATCCCTTTGATTTCTTCCAAACCTATCTCGTGTCTTCTGACCATCACTCGCAATCTCCTCCCTGCTTATTTCCCGATTCAGCCTTTCTTCTTTGCTTAACAGCAATATTACATCATAATCTCTCTGATTCAAATGCAAGCAGTATCCCGATCACAGTCTTTGCATCAGCCAGTTCTCCTGTCCGGACAAGTTCATATGCGTCATCCAAAGCAATCCATTTCTTTTCAATATCTGCTTCCTCATTTTCTCTTTTGAATTCTGGAACTTCTTTCAGATTTTTTGCCAGATAAACATAAGTTTTTTCATTTGTCCATCCTGCCGAATTATAAAATATAGTCAGTAGTGTAATGTCTTCGGCTGTTGTATCTGTTTCCTCCTGCAGTTCACGGATTGCCGTCTCTTCCGGCTTCTCTCCGCAAATATCCATCTTTCCCGCAGGAATTTCCCAGACCGGCTGCCCCATTGGGTGACGGTACTGGCGTATCATGAGTATGCGTCTCTGCTCATCTATTGCCACGACCGCAACTGCATCACTGGATACCGCCGTCTCCCTGATAAAATTCTTTCCATCCCCGCGCGTCAGTGTATCCTTCCTGATGGAGATGATTTTGCCTTTATAAACTTCTTCTGAACTTAATACTTTCGGAATATTCATCGAAAAGCCTCCTGCACTATTCTACAAATAAGATTTATTTCTCTTCATATCAGTTATCAGCTCCGGATTCTCCTGTCTCATTCTTTCTATCAGCAGAGAAATGTTATCATGGTCTTTTTTAATGGCATTAAGCTCCTCTTCGGTTATTCCGACAAACTGGATAAACTCAACCCGTCCATGCAGTGTATCAAGTGTCTGTGCCGAAGTATCATTTACTGTAATAAGTGCCGTTATCGATGAATTTGTCCCCACATGAAGAGGAGTTCCGTTTCCGGGCACACATTGCCCGGCTTCAAAGAACCTTTCGGTTGTATATGTATACCGTGCGAGATTAGACAGCATATCGATCGCCCAAAGACAGTCTTCTGCCTTATCTTCCTTCAGTTTTATGGTCATTTCATAGCCCCATCTGCTGAATTCTCCTCCAAAAGCCTCTTCGGAAGTATAAAGTTCACTCATCCCGTATGTGACAATATGCTGATAACCTTTTCCTGAATCATAGACAGAATAACCGTCAAGATAATTATCCCCGCCAAATATAGCTCTCGCATGGATTTCTGTACCATAATGAGCAGGTTCCTTCCCCGGATATAACCGGCCAAACTCTGTCTCGACCGCATCCCAGCCGGGAGCCCATTCAGCATCTGAATTCATTCTTTCTACATACTCTTCTCTAGTCATTTTAAAACATTTCCTTTCTTTAGAGATTTCTTATTTCCTGCGCAGCTTTGTTTTCCTGTCAGCGCTTCTTCTTCGTGATTATTTTTTCTTTATCTGTATGACGCATAAGATACGCGTCCATATCCTCGATCCCTGTCATATTCTGATTTAATGATATATGTCTGTTTTTTGTATGAATTCTGATCTTATCAATTTTTTCCCAGCCGGAATCCATTTTAATTTTCCGGACGATTCCGGTTATTTCGCCCACAGGGAAAGTATATTTTCTTCCTGCACCGGGCATTACAGTTATGTCATCACCCTCAGCTGTGACCCGGAACCTGCATATCAGCCAGCCCCAGACAAAAAACGGACTGGCAAGAGACACAGTTATCACTGTGAAAACAATGTTGAACATCATGCTTGCAACATCCAGCATCGCTATTAAAACCGCAGGAAAAATCAAAGATAAAGCCACCACAAATACTATGACGAGATAGGTTTTTGACCAATACACTTCTGTCTTTAATCTGTGCTCTGTTTCAAACATCACCTTATTATTATCGAAAAAAAGTATTTTTATATCATTGTTCTTTCCATATCTGGTTGCCCTGTAGATCAGATCGATCCTGTCCTTATCTGCAGCTTCACCCTTATGCCTGATCCACTGAACAGGTTCGGCATCTGCATAAAATACTCCCAGGCAGGCTTCCCCGTCAAACCGTGCAATATCTCCATTATCATCTTCAATCTGTATGTAACACTTTGTTCCTGTAATCTTCATAATCTATATCCACATTCCACTGTCACTTCTGCAAACTGTTGATTCTTATTATATCATTCAATCATTTATCTGTCATTTGCTTTAACTTATTTATATACATGTTACCAGTATATTTGCTATACTAAAAAAGCTCCCTATAGATATAGTTCCATAGGGAGCAATGTTAAAATTATCTGCTGTATTTTTTCTTTCTATTATAAACGACTGTACCGGCAGCGATTGCTCCAGCGGCCAGCATCAGGAAGATCCAGATGGCAGTATTTCCGCTGTCTCCGGTCTGTGGAGACTGTTTATCCCCTTGAACGGCTGAAGCTGCCTTGATCGTAAATTCTGTTACAGCTGTCCCTGTATCGGAAACAATACCAAGCGTATGTTTTCCGACAGAAAGAGTTTCCAGATAGGAAGTTTTTAAGGTGACAATCGTACTTCCTTCTCTAACCTCGTAGTTTACTGCATCTATATTTTTCCCATCAACCTGCACTTCCAAAAAGGTGTCAAACGATGCATTAGAAGTGAAGGGCAGTCCTTCTTCACTTCCCTTTTGCCACACTCCGTTTGCACCTGCCGTAATAACAGGTTTGAATTCCGCATCTACTGTACCGCAAACGGTACAGCTTCCTCCTTCAAAACTGTGTCCGATTTCTTCGATCACTGTATCGGAAAGAGAAATTTCTGCTACACCATTCTCATCACTAAAATACTTATTACAGTTCGCGCAGGCCCAGTATTCAGTGTTGCCTTTTTCTGTACAAGTGGGATCTTTTGCCTCTGTCTTTGTCAGCACATGACCATTAGGCGCACCATCTGTAAAGGTTTCTGTTCCGGTCTCGCCGCAGATGCAGGATTTATAGTAGAATGCCGGTTCCGTGCAGGTTGCGTCACTTGCCTTGTAATGATCAGAAACCACCTGTTGATCAAACGTATGAATATGCAGTTTGCTGTGAAAAAACCGTCCATTTTTTGTTATGGAAGTTTTCTCCGACAGAGGCGCGCCTCCATATCGGGTTGCATTATCTTCGCTGTCACCAATCCATACATCAATCAGTTGTCCGTCCGCCGGGATCAAGATAAACGAGTCATCTCCATCTATTCCGCCTATGGAAGTTACATCCGGCGTGCCCTCAAGCAACAGATCTTTCATTGCCCATATGCCCCAGCTTTCCTCCGACCCGGCATAAACAGTGCCGTTTGATATAGTAATATCATTTGTTGAAACCAAAGCGACATTGTAAGCATCCGCTTTCACTTCTGAATCCCTGATTACGATACTCCCCAGCATCGTGTAAGCTGCATTTCCCTTATCAGAGTAGATTGTCACCATACTGTTATCTGAGATACAAATATCGCCATTACTGCCCATCAAATTATTGCCCGCAATTATCGTTGGAGATCCGTATGCGTTGCAGCTTTTCGCATCAACTGTAGAATTACTGATAGATATATTGCCGTCAGATACAATGGCACTGTCACCAGCTGTCGATTCAGAATGCGCATATACGGTGCTGTCCGAAATCACAACACTGTTGTTTCCCACACAAGGTGTATCTATTTCACCAATAGATTCTACATAAGCACCATTTACAATCGATAACGTGCCTTCCGCCTTGAGTCCATTGCTTGAGAAAGGTGTCTTCTTTTCTACATCAATATCCAGTTTTGCTCCGTCAATGGTGACATTTCCACCAGATAGTTTAGCAATTCCATAATAAACACTGTCAACAGTCAGCTTATCGCCGGTTATCGTAAGTGTCCCCCCGTTTTTGCTGTAAATACCGCCGCAGGCGGAAGTGATAGAATTTTCACCAATCAGATTGATATTCAGGTCACCGTCAAATTGAATCGAACCTTGGGTATTATCGTTTTCATATTGTTGATAAACAATCTGTACATTATCCAGCGTCAGCGTATTGGATGAGGGATCATAGATTGCCTTTCCGCCACCGCAGGAAACAGTGTTATCTGGCGCCGTCAATATATCTACTCCATTTACGGTCAACTCAGAAATCGGGAAAACCACCACCCCGTTTTCAATCGTTATCTTACTGTCTAACCCGGAAAACACTTTTTCTCCTATTGTAACCGAGCCGCCTTTTTCCGAACGCAGTGCCTGTACTGCGGAGAATACGACTAATTTATTTACATCAGCACCAATGGACACATTGTTATCAGCCACAATACCGAATGCACTTGCATCCGCCACATTCAGGGATCCCTCGCCGCTGATGCTGACGCTTCCATTTTGAACCCGAATTCCTGCCCAAAGCGAACTTATTGTATTCTCTCCCTCTAATACGATCATCAAATCGCCGTCTGCATAAATACCGCTGCTATTATATGCTGCCGTAATCTCAGCATCAATAAGCGTCAGCGTATTAGTCGCCGAATTATAAACAGCCGTACCTGTTCCACAGGCCACGGTATTATCTTCTGCAGTCACAATGTTCTCTCCGTTCACATATACAGTAGTCGGAGCTGCAGCAGATACATTCAACGGCATCAGTCCGCCCAACAGCACCAGCGTCAGCAGCACCGCAGATACCCTTTTGAATAATTTTAATCTCATGATCATTCCTCCTTAAGATGTCACCTGTCTATGTCCAATTTTACCATTTTAAAAAGTACAGGGCTATTACCCATTTCAAGGTGAAAAATGGGTAATAGTCCTGTACTGTAGACATTTCTTTTATTTAAGCATATATTTTTTTAAATCTTTTCTGTTATCGATATGTAACTTCTTCATAGCCTGCGAGATATGATGCTTCACTGTATTTACGGAAATATTCATATGCTCCGCGATCTCGGGATTCGTC
>DYCJ01000130.1 GCA_019418195.1 Clostridiales bacterium
TCCTATGATTCTCACGCTCTGTCTAATACCTGTCTCTTATCATAAACTATTCCTATCATGTATGATAATACTAGCCTCAATTTGCTTGCGTTTGCTTGCATTTATAAAGTTTTTTGTCTATAATATAGAAAAAAGGAGTGTGATGAATATGGCAAATACAACCGCAGTTTATGCCAGAATTGATACGGCCTTGAAAGAAAACGCTGAAAGAATTCTCTCCCAGCTTGGTATTTCTCCATCCAGTGCCATCCAGATGCTCTACAGCCAGATCGTCCTGACAAAGGGAATTCCTTTTGAACTTCGTCTTCCTTCAGCAAAACCTACAGCGATTGGTGGTATGAGCCGGGAACAATTGGATGCTGAACTTTTGAAAGGCGTAGAGTCCATGAAATCTGGCAAAACCTATACAGCAGATGAAGTAGATGCTGAGCTTAAAAGGAAGTTTGGTATATGAGCGATGTCTATTCCGTTGTTTACTCCCCAGAAGCCATGAATGATCTGAGGGAAATTTACGCATACATCGCATTTGACCTCCAGGCACCTGACGCTGCTGAAGGCCAGGTCAATCGCCTTCGGGAAGAGATCCGGTCACTGGACTTTATGCCATCACGCTATGCCATCGTGGATTGGGAGCCATGGATGAGTATGGAGATGCATAGAGTACCTGTGGACAATTTCATTGTCTATTACGCTGTAAATAATGGCAGCCTCACGGTAACTGTGATCCGTATCTTCTATAGCGGCAGGGATGTAGAAAACATTGTAAATACAGAACGCAAATAAGCCACAAAAAAGATCAGAAATGTCGCTGCTCTTTTTTGCGGCTTAAAATTTATCGAATTTTACTGTTCCTGTATCGTCTGTACAAAAAGAGATGCCGCCTGAGAAAACAGATGATTCTTCTTCCACAGGATCACACTCCTGGTGATGTGTGCCGGAATGATCTGACGAAAACAGAGTTCCGGATCTGCATGTATGGACAGGGCGCCGTCCAGACAGACCGCGCAGCCCATCCCTGCCTCCACCAGCAGTGCTGCATTGGATAGAATATTGTAATAAGCCGGGATATTCAGATGTCGTTCCTCACACTGCATCCAATGGAGTATCTGATCTTTTGCGTTCTCTCTCCCCGGCATGATCAGGGGATACTGCTTTATATCCTCCATTGTTACCGTCTCTTTTTGTGCGAGCTCATGGTCCTGCCGTATGAGGATACCCCAGGTTTCCTTCTGCGGAAGCCTTACATATTCAAATTTTGCGGTGTCGATCGGCTCCATCACAAGACCCAGATCGATCAGGCCGCGCTCTACCATCTCTTTGATGTTATCCGCCATACCATTATAGAGATCAAACTGAACGTCAGGATATTTCTCCCGGAATTCTTTCATATAAGCAGCCAGCGTGCGGCCGCCCAGCGCTTCTGTAGCGCCGATCTTGATGGTTCCGCAGATAATATCTTTCCGGTCTGTAAATGTATGTTCCAGCTTATCCGCAAGTTCTACGATCGTTTCAGCCTGCTGCTTGAACAAAAATCCTTCGTCTGTCAGCGTAACAGAACGTTTCCCCCGTATCAGAAGCGGCGTCCCCATCTCTTCCTCCAGCTCCATCATCTGACGGCTGAGTGTCGGCTGGGTAACATGAAGAATATCCGCAGCTCTCGTAATGTTTCCTTCGTCCGCCACAGTCAGAAAGTATTTCAGTACACGCAGTTCCACGCTGATTCCTCCATTTTCATATCAATCTTCTGTATCCGCAATATCAATTACAATGGTTCCCGACATTTCTCCGATCTGCTCCCCGCCGGATAATGCCTGCCCAAGTTCAAACAGAGAATCATTTACACTGTAGTTATCGTAAAACATAACCACATCTCCCCATGGGGCATAGTATGCCAGTGTTCCTGCACCACCTTCCGCGACCGGAGAGTCACTGGTATCCAACTCCTGAGACGGGTAAAATATTTTCTCATTTGTACTGAAGTCTTCCACTTCTGTCGTGATCGGGAGCTGTTCATAGAGAGAATCCGCGGCCGGGCTGTCATTGAGTTCGTAGATCACAGTATTTTCTCCAAACTGTACGGAAATCTGCCTTGATCCGGTCTCTTCTGTACTTTCCACTGTATCGTTCCTGTTCTCTGCCATATTATCTCCTCCGTTATCCTGCGCTGAATATCCTGTTTCTGCCACCCAGTTCTGAATATCTTCCCGGGAAGAAGCTGCATCTTCCTCATAGCAGTCAAAAATATTATCCGAGATCACTGCGTCCGGTGCCGCTTCAGTGATAATCTCTACACTGTTTGCCAGACCCCCTGTTCCGTGAGAGCAGAATAAATATACCTGTTTGCCTGACAGGTCATTCTCCTCCAAAAATGTCAAAAGCGGCATAGGCACTCCGTACCACCAGTTCGGATATCCCAGAAATACCGTGTCATAATCATCCAGATTTTCCACACGTTCTTCCAGTTCCGGTCGTGCATCCTCACCGCGCTCCTGATTTGCCCGGTCCAGGCACTCATCCCAGTCGCTGGGGTAAGGATCTGTCACCCGGATCGAGAACAGATCACCGTCGGTTTCTTCCTGTACCCATCCTGCAAGCTGCTGCACATTTCCCGGAGGGATAACGCTGGGAGACGATACTGCGTCTACATCATCCGCCAGAACCGCATTGTCCGCCCATGAAAAATAGGCTACAAGAACGTCTCCGTTTGAAGCACTGCCACCTTCTGCTGTCTCCGGGACAGTGCCTGCTTCTTCTTCAATGTTTTCCGTTTCTGCTGTTGTATTCTCCGCCGTATCTGCAGAGCCGCTGCATCCGGATACGGCAAGAACAGCACCGATACAAACAGCTGCTAAAACTCTTCTTTTCATTTCTACCTCCTTCTGTCAAAGCTCTGGAAAATCCGCGACAGATAATAAGCAATCCAGATAAACAAGCCCATCATTGCCAGATAATCTATATAAAAAGATATCGGGGACTCACCATAATCCAAAAAAGCAAACTCCGTCCTCAGAAACATGTAAGTCACCAGATCTCTTGTCACAAAAACATACAGCCCGTATACCGCGATTGCCGCTGCTATGATACGAAGCAGTATTGTCCTAACCCGCGATGGCTTTATCTGCGGGAAAATATTTCTCATCCTTGCCAGTATCATCCCCCAGTGGAGCCCGAGATGCAGAGACATAAGGACAAACCCCCAGTAACATGCAGCCATATGCATCAGTCTCGCTGTTCCCATCCCACTGTCAATGGGAAGGAATGCAAACACATGCCGGGACATGATGATGCCGCTCGCCATCAGACAGATCATTGCTATGAATAATGCCAGATCGATCACATTCATCAGAATCCTTGCCGCTGTATACTTCCCGCGGAAAAGACCTCTGTGCCAGTTTAAGTTCAGCAGATGGTGGGCGATAAAGAGGACGAGCATTCCCGCTCCCGCCCATTCATGGGCAGCATCGCCCCAGAGCTGATATCCCATCAGGAATAGAAGCAGAACCGTCATGAGCAGATCGACTGCAAGCTTTATTTTTGCCTTTGGTTTCATTTTTTTCCTGTTTTCTACCATTTTCAAAACACTCCGCTTGGAATTCATTTTTAATTATTATCATATAATTTCCGTTTTCTGTCTAATACCTGTCTTTTATTGATATCCATACGTTTTTTGAATACTAAAAATGGAGCCGGATTAACCTGTTCCTATAAAAATACCGACCGTCGTGATTAAAATAAAACCATTCATCTGAAAGGGGGATATCCCATGGAAATCCGTGTACTTCGCTATTTTCTCGCTGTTGCTCGGGAGGGAAATATCACCGCCGCCAACTTTCTCCATCTGACACAGCCCACTTTATCCAGACAGATCAAAGATCTGGAAGAAGAACTGGGCGTGCAGCTCCTCGTGCGAAAAAGCCACAATGTAAGCCTCACTCCCGACGGGATGCGCCTCCGGAAACGGGCGGAAGAAATCGTATCCATGGTTGATAAGACAGAGGCCGAGTTTACCTCTGCGGAAAATACAGTAAGCGGGGATATCTATATTGGCGGCGGAGAGACAAGGGCCATGCACGAGATTGCCGAGATCATAAAAGAACTGCGTGAATCTTATCCTGATATCCATTTTCACCTTTACAGCGGGAATGCCGCCAACGTGACAGAACGTCTGGACAAAGGACTGCTGGATTTCGGCGTTCTCATCCAGCCGGCGGACATCTCGAAATACAATTACTTCAATCTTTACGAAAGGGATATCTGGGGCGTGATCATGAGAAAGGACAGTCCTCTTGCAAGGAAAGAACATATAAAGAAGGAAGATCTCCTGGATCTTCCTCTGATCTGCTCGCGGCAGGCGATCTCACCCCATCAGACGGGGAATGCATTTTCCGACTGGTTTGGAGAAGACTTTGAAAAGCTGGATATCGTCACCACATTCAGCCTTGTCTACAATGCGGCGATCCTGGTGGACGCCGGGATCGGCTACGCGATCACTCTGGATAACCTTGCAGACACCTCCGAGGACAGTAACCTCTGCTTCCGCCCGCTGGAGCCCAGACTGGAGTCCGGGCTGAATATCATATGGAAGAAATATCAGGTGTTTTCTCCGGCGGCAGAGCTGTTTCTTAACAAAATTACGGAACATTTTTCTGACGGAGAACCTCATTGATACGCAAAGCCCGGCTATTTGAGCAACTCCGCCATTTCCCGCATATACCGGGGAATATCCAGCGTCTGGGGGCAGTGTGTCGTACAGCTTCCGCAGCCGATACATGCCGCAGGCATCTGCTCTTCCGGCAGCGCCTTCAGACGGAACAGACGCCATACCGCCATATCACTGTTTCCCAATGCAGCAGCCTCGTCACGATAGTCATTGTAAGCGGTCAGGAGCGAAGGGATATCCAGCCCCTGCGGGCAGTCGCCGCAACAGTATCTGCATCCGGTACAGGGAACCGCGATCTTTCTGCGGAGTATATCGCTGATCTTTTCCAGCGCTGATAATTCTTCCTCAGTCATTTTATATTCCACGGCAGCTGTCTTTACATTTTCCTCTACCTGTCGTAGATCGGACATACCGCTCAAAACAACCGGCACACCGGGAAGGTTCATCACAAACCGCAGGGCCCACGCGGCCGGAGAAACATCTTTCCCCGGAAGATACGGAAGACACTCTTCGGGCAGATCTGCCAGCATGCCGCCGTGGACAGGCTCCATGACCATCACAGGGATCCCTCGTTCTCTTAAAATTTCATACTGCTGTTTTGCCGTTCCCTGATACCAGTCATAGTAGTTTAACTGTATCTGCACAAAATCCCAGCAATCATATGCCAGCAGCTTTCGCAGGCAGTCCGGCGTACCGTGGAACGAAAACCCCAGATATTTGATTTTTCCCATACGTTTCTGCTCCTGAAAATAGGGGATGCAGCCGCAGCTTTCATAATCTCCGGCTGTCAGATCGGTGATCCCGTGCAACAGATAGAAGTCAATATATTCCGTCTGAAGCCGGGTAAGCTGTTCTGCGAACTGCGACTTAAAATCCGGATCTGCCTGTACATTAAACTTTTGTCTGTAGTTTTATGGTAAGAAAGATCGATCATGATCTCATCTGGTCCTACAATACCGCCCCCTGCGGCATTCATTGCATTTGCTTTCCCGTTTCAATACTGATAAAGTAACTGCTACTCAAATTTCCTGTCATACAAAAGCGCCGCAATCAAAACCACAAAGCAGGACCCCGCATTATGCACCAGCGCCCCGGTGGTGGGAGTCAGCACTTCCATGAGCGACAGGATGATCGCCACGAAGTTAATGCACATGGACAGTGTAATGCTGGCTTTGATGGTCTTAACAGTGGCATTCGACAGCCGCTTCAGATACGGGATCTTTGAGATATCGTCGCTCATCAGTGCAACGTCTGCCGCGTCTACTGCGATATCGCTTCCCATACTTCCCATTGCCACGCTCACATCCGCAGTCTTCAGTGCCGGCGCGTCGTTCACGCCGTCCCCGATCATGCAGACTTTGTGGTTTTCTTCCTGCAGTTTCTCAATGTTCTGCACCTTTTCTTCCGGCAGCAGCTCTGCCCGGACCTCGGAGATTCCCACTTGCTTTGCAAAATAATCCGCCGTTTTCTGATGGTCACCGGTGAGCAGGACCGTGCGGGTATTCATATACGCAAGGTGGGAAACCATGTCCTTCGCTTCCGGACGCAGTACGTCGGACAGTGCGATGACGCCGATACATTTTCTGCTGTCTGCCACGAGGATGGAAGCTTTTCCCTGCGTTCTCAGCCGCTCCAGCGCAGACTTAACCCTGTCATCAGTTGAAACTCCGTTTTCCATAAGGAACTTCTCATTTCCGCAGATCAGCCTGCGGCCGGATACCTCCGCCATGATCCCTTTTCCGGCAGTCATTTTAAACTCGCCCGACTCCGTCAGCGGGACGTCCTTTTCCTTTGCATAAGCTGTGATCGCTTTTCCCAGAGGATGTTCGCTTCGCGCTTCGGCAGAGACGGTCAGAGAAAGCAGTTCCGTTTCGTTGATCTTTTCATCAAAGGAAATGATATCACTGACGTCCAGCCGCCCGTAAGTCAGAGTCCCTGTCTTGTCGAAAGCGATCGTGTCCACCTTTCCCATCTTTTCGAGGGCTTCGCCGGACTTAATGATTACGCCGTGTTTTGTCGCCTGTCCGATGGCTGCCATGATTGCGGTGGGCGTTGCAAGCACCAGTGCACAGGGGCAGAACACTACCAGCACGGTCACTGCAGTCACAATATTTCCGCTGAACACATAGGCAAGAACCGCGATGAGCAGGGCGGCCGGCACCAGCCAGCTCGCCACTCTGTCGGCGATCCGCTGCATGGGAGCCTGTTTATTCTCCGCGTCCTGCACCATGCGGATCAGCTTCTGCAGGGAACTATTTTCTCCCACTTTGGTCGCGGAAATATCAATGGAACCGAAACAGTTGATCGTACCGCAGAAAACCTCTTCCGCCACGCCCTTATCGACCGGCAGGGATTCCCCTGTCATGATGGACTGATCGACAGACGTCTCACCGCTTAAGATCGTTCCGTCAACGGGGATCGTCTCGCCGGGCAGGATACGCAGGATATCCCCCTGCCGGATCTCCTCCGCCGGTATCATTTCTTCTTTCCCGTCCTTTAGCCGCCGTCCCTTTGTCGGAGCAAGGCTGATCAGGTTTTTCAAACCCTTTTTGGCGCGGTTGGTCGTCGCTTCCTCTAAAAG
>DYCJ01000131.1 GCA_019418195.1 Clostridiales bacterium
TTCATGCACCTTCGGATAAAGCTTCGGGAGGAGGTCCTGAAATTTTCTGAACTCCTCTTTATCAATCAGACTTTCATCATTATAAGAGACAGTTTTGCAGCGGATCATCTCCACCATATCGTTAACGATCTTCTTCTCGTCAAGCTCCACTTTCTCCCCTGACGGGACCAGCTCCGGATGCGGCCGGAACAGCGCCGCACGGATCAGGATCACTGCAAGGAAAAACACTATAATTGCTGGCACGATATATAATACGATCACGTTGTTACAACTCCTTTCACAGTTTTCCTTTGTTATACAGAATCCTTGCCGCTCCAATAGCAATGATCGCACCTACAGGCACAAGAACCCCCACCGAGCCTGACAGGGATGGAACGCAAAGGAAGAGAACCACCATAAATACAAGCGGCGCAATCGAGATTTTCCAATTCTTACTCACATACACTACTGCAAGCCCTCCGAACAGTGCCGGCAATATATTATCGAAAGCAGGTTTGAGGGTCGGAGAGTTCAGGATCGGGGTCAGCGGCACAAGCAGAGCTACTCCGACGGCGATGATCACGGTCGTTACAATAGAGGACGTAGCCACCGCGATCGTTGAAATCACTTCACCTTCCTCCGTCCCCGGCTTCACCCGTGCATTTTCCATGGCTGTCAGTGCTGCCGGTACTTTCAGATTGGTCAGATTACCTGTGACAAATGCAAGATAGGAGCCTGCTGTTCCCAGCATGGGCACGAACGTCAGCACCTCAATGAGACCTACTGTCCAGAAGATCGGGGCAACGCCGATCAGACCCTTGAGCACAGGAACGATCCCCGGCCATGCATCATAGTAAATGCATGCCACGATCGGATAGGCAAAGATCATACCAAGAGCACTCAGGATCCAGATCCTTCCGTACAGATGTGTCATATCCTCATAACTGCGTCCGCCTGCAGGATTTGATATCTTTGTATTTTTTTCTTTCATTTTTCATTCCTCCTTCAAGCTCACACGATCAGCGGAGTGATCACGACTGCAAACGCCATCGCACACAGCATACTGATGGGCAGCGCATAGTTTTCCAGCCACTTCATGCCGCATTTCTTCACTAAAAGTCCGCAAATTCCCATAACAAATGCCGAGAACAGCAGGACGAAGATCGGAATCCATCCGGCAAGCCCCGACCGAATATCCGCAAATACCATCCCGAGGAATGCAGAAATCATACCGAGGAAAAGCGCGGTCATTAGAATATCTCCCCACTTGCTGTCTTTGTTCTTGATCTTCATGAGACCGCCCTGTATCTTTCGAATAAAAAGCGGCACCCAGATGAGCCCCGGGAAGATTCCCAGTGTCATGACCCATGCGATCGCTGTATAGACCTGCGGGTCTGTGATCGTCTCGGATAATGCCGTGATTCCCAGTGCATTTGCCGTTGTAGTCGCTGCCGGCAGTTCATAGGTAATGGCGCCGATGACGCTCAGTCGCAGCCACGGAAGCGGCAGCCCCAGAAATTTAGAAAGCGTGATGACTCCCAGCAGGATCGATACCGCCGGAGCAAAAGTAAAAATCGCAGTAGAGATGATCGTCTTCTTGATCTGCTTCATATCCATGCCCAGAGTCCTGCCTCTGCGCCACGCCCTGACAAGAAAAAATACCGACTGGGCAATCACGAAAACAATGACAAGCCCTGCCAGAACAAAAAGAAAAACACTGTTTGGATCAAACATAATATCCCTCCATTCTCATTTTATTAGACGGTTACTATTTTAGCATACCACAGACCCTGAGTCACCCGATTTTCTTCCGGGAGCCCCTTCGACATGAGAAGCGGCATCCATTCCGATTTTGCAGACGTTCACAATGATATTGCCGCATTCAGATCTGTCTTGGTATTCAAACACATAAAAAAGAGAGAAACACTGTTTTTCAGTATTTCTCCCTCTTCTGACAAGAGGCGCAGACCGGATTTGAACCGGTGAATCAGGGTGTTGCAGACCCACGCCTTACCACTTGGCTACTGCGCCATATATTATTATTTTATTTCTACACTCAAAAAATTATACCAGAGTACCCCCCATTCGTCAAGCAAAAGCCGGCATTTCCATCATGCCGGCTTCTTTCCTGCTTATTTTTTTGTCAGTCTCTCTCCTCACTCCACTCCAGGATATCTCCTCTATCCGCATCGATTTCAAAATCATACTCTACTCTCTCATAGATGATGTCCCCTTCGTATTTGTACCTTCCATCGTCGTGATCCAGTTCAATCCTGATATCACTCTCTGTTGCCCCTGGTACTTTTGCAAGAGCAATATCAATTGCTTCTTCCCGGCTAATCGCCACATCTGCATTGCTTCCTCTGTTTCTGTCATCATCGTCATATCTGTCGTCATTTCGCTGTTCCACATCAGAGCTTACGATCTGTCCGTCAGATGCAAGAACTTCATAATCGTATTCTGTCTGATCCACATCGAATCTTACGTCGTAAACGACTCTTCCGTCATCCCTGTCCATGGATACCCGGACTCGTGAAGCCTCCGCTTCGCTGATGCCCGCCGCTTCAAGCGCCGCCTGCAGGGCTGCATCCTCTCCGATATCCTGAGCGCCTGAATTGGTTCCGCTCTGGTCATCTGTTCCGACTGTGCTCTGGTCATCACTCTGTGCACTGTTTGCTGTGCCGCTGTTCTGGCTTTCGGCTGTGTTTGCCGTTGCGCTGTTCATCTGTGCTGTCCCTCTGTTTCCGCATCCTGTGAATACTCCCACTGCCATTACTGCAATAATTGCTGCTACTGTTAATCTCTTCATTTTTCTTTCTCCCTTCATATGATCCATTTATTTTTTGCTTGTTTTCTTTTGTTGATACCACTATAAATGAGAAAGATTAAAGAGAGATTAAAGTCTTTCATTTTTTTAATTTATTTCAAAATTATTTTTCCCGTGGGAATACTGCATGAAAATGTACTGCCTGCTCCTTCTGTGCTCTCTGCCTTCACGCTTCCCCCGTGAGCTTCTGCGATCCATTTCACCATAGACAGTCCGAGTCCTGCATGGCTGTCCTCTGTCCTTGCTGTATCCGCCTGATAAAAACGTTCCCAGATATGAGGCAGGACATCCGGAGCGATCCCTATGCCATGATCATGCACGCTTACCGTGAACATTTCCTCCTTTTCTTCAAGCGTCACTTTGACAATGCCGTTCTCCCGGCTGTACCGAAGGGCATTTGAGATCAGATTCACCAGCATCCTTATATAAAATGTCTCATCCACCTCAGCCCATATCTCAGGGGAAATCTCCGTCTCCACATGAATTCCCCTGCCGTCCGTGTCGGCAAGCATCTGCTGCTCTTCCGATATCATTTCCGTAAGCTCGCTTACATTGAGCCACTCCTTCTGGAGCGGCTGCCTGCCCTGATCTGCCCGCGACAGGAAAAGGAGCTGGGAGATCATATCTGACATTCCTTTCGCCTTTCGCCGGATAAGACTGATCTGGCTGCGCTGCTCTTCTGTGAATGTACTGTCTTCCGCCAGCATCGCGTCACACTGAGCCAGGATCACACTCACGGGCGTCCTCAGTTCATGGGAGGCATCCGACGTAAACTGCTGTTCCCTCCGGAATACATTTTCCAGCTCTTCGAGCATTTCATCAAATGTATTTCCGAGGACATAGATTTCATCCCGCTCTTTTCCTTTGCCCGGATCCGCATCTGCAAATCCGATGCGCCGTGAGAGATCTGCGTCCGCCCGTATCTTTTGCACTGTATCCGTGATCTTTCGCACCGGGGCCAGCGTCCGTCTTGTAAAACGATATCCGATGACAGCCGTCGCCAGCACCATCAGCGGGAGTAAGACAAGCGCAAAGCGCACCGTGACCGTGAAGCTCTCCTCTGCGTCCGTAATTGAAGTGATCCCCCGGACATACACGGTCTGATCATCGGACAGACGGTATGACATGTCGTACACATACCACTCTCTGTTCCCGTCCCGGATCGTCCGCATTTCTCCGTCCGCCAGTTCCGGCTGCTGCCCGAAACCGTGGGGCACTCTGCCATACATAAAATACATGTCACTATCATACAGCGACAGATATACATCCCGCGCTACCGAATAGAAGTCCGAATCAATCCGGATCTCACCGTTCCTAAGTTCAATATACTCCACACTCTCCTGCACCCTGTTCTCCAGCTTCGACTGTGTGGAAGACAGCACTTCCCGATTGCTGAGCGAAAACAGGATTGCCAGTGATGCGCATGTGAGAAGCGCCATAAAAAACGTATACAATAGTGTAAGCTTTAATTTCAATGAAATCTTTTTCATAATTCTGTACGATCACCCTCTGTCACGACTCGGTCCGGAGTACATATCCCGCACCGCGAACGGTATGGATCAGCTTCTGCTCATACCCTTCATCGATCTTCTTGCGCAGATACCGGATATAGACGTCGATCACATTAGAGCCGCCCGCATAGTCAAAGTTCCACAGATGCTGCTCCAGCCGGTCTCTTGAAAGCACGATTCCTTCATTCTGCACCATATACCGGAGCAGGGCAAATTCCTTTCCGGACAGCTTAATATCCTTTCCGCCTCGCTTTACCTGCTGCGTGTCCATATGCACTTCAAGATCAGCCACCTTATAGCACGTCTTCGGGATCTCCGCGGGCTTTCGCAGGAGCACCCTGATCCTTGCCAGCAGTTCCTCAAAAGCAAACGGCTTCACCAGATAGTCATTTGCTCCGGCATCAAGCCCGGCCACCCGGTCTTCAATACTGTCTTTCGCCGTCAGCAGGATCACCGGTGTACTGTCGTTTCTCCGCCTCATCTTCTTTAATACGCTCAAGCCGTCAAGCACGGGCATCATGATATCCAGAACCACCGCATCATATTCCGCGCTCTCCAGATATTCCAGCGCCTCCTGCCCGTCAAAGCAGGAATCCACACTGTAATGCTCCCCTTTCAGACGGTTCGTTATGATCTGATTCAGATCCTTTTCATCCTCTGCTATCAATATCCTCATATGATCAGCTCCTTTATGATTTTCAGTATACGCAAGCCGGCCGGGATTGTAAAGTAACAGTTCGGCTTTATCTTGACAAGGCAGAATGCAGATTATATTCTGAAAATACGAGTTAATATTTCACACAAAGGAGCGTTTTATCACCATGGACTATACTGTTTCAAAAGAACTTGCACAGTTTCTGGAAGGCAGCCCGTCCTGCTTCCACGCAGTAGAAAATATGAAAAAGCCCCTGCTAAATGAAAATTTTGTAGAATTGCAGGAAAATCAGAAATGGCACATACAGCCCGGCGGCAGATATTTCGTCACACGCAACGGGTCTTCTCTTATCGCTTTCACGATTCCCCAACACGGATTTAAAGGCATGCGCATCATGGCAAGCCACGGGGATTCTCCGACTTTCAAGATAAAAGAAAATCCTGAACTGGAGACAGACGGGCACTATATCCGCCTTAATGTGGAACGCTACGGCGGCATGCTGTGCGCTCCATGGTTTGACCGCCCGCTCTCCGTGGCCGGCCGCGTGATCATCAAAGATCCGTCTTCCGGTTCATTTATATCGAAGCTGGTAAATATCGACCGCGACCTCGTCCTGATCCCGAACCTTGCCATCCACATGAACCGGGAGGCGAACAACGGCTACAAGTACAACGCCCAGAAAGACATGCTTCCTCTGTACGGTGATCTGGCGGCAAAAGGCACGTTCATGCAAACCATCGCAGAAGCTGCCGGCGCAGCGGAAAGCGATATCCTCGGCCACGACCTCTTCCTTTATAACAGGGAAAAGGCAAGCATCTGGGGCGCTTCCGGAGAATTCATCTCCTGCGGCAGACTGGATGACCTGCAGTGTGCATTTGCTTCGCTCAAAGGATTCCTTACCGGAGACAGACAGGAATATATGGCCGTCCACTGCGTCCTCGACAACGAAGAAGTGGGTAGCGTCACAAAGCAGGGTGCTGCTTCCACATTCCTCTACGATACCCTGACACGAGTCCACGACTGCCTCGGCCTTACCCGCGAAGACTATCTGATCCACCTCGCTGACAGCCTGATGATTTCCGCGGACAATGCACATGCCGTCCATCCGAATCACACAGAAAAGGCCGACCCTTCGAACCGGCCTTACATAAACGAGGGGATCGTTATCAAATTTAATGCGAATCAGAAGTACTGCACGGACGGGGTTTCTTCCGCTATATTCCGGGACATCTGCCGGACCGCGGACGTGCCGGTCCAGACATTCGTCAACCGGTCGGACATGGCAGGGGGCTCCACGCTGGGTAATATATCAAATACGCAGGTGGCACTCAATACCGTGGATATCGGACTGCCGCAGCTCGCCATGCATTCGCCGTATGAGACAGCCGGCGTAAAAGATACAGAATATCTGATCCGGGCGGCGAGAGAATTTTTCCGGTAGTTGCAGAGTACTTCTCATATATAAGGCAGGTAATCCCGCGGACTACCTGCCATTTTTTACTTCCTGCCTTTGAATATCCTTCCGCAGAATTCTTTACATCTGCACCGGATAGACTGTTTCATCACACGGAAGATTCCCCACATTCCGGATTCAACATCCCATCCGAAACTTCCCGAACGGTACAGATAATCCCCCGGCATGCAGCTCCGTCTTTCAGTTCCATATCAAAGCGGTTCCCAATACTGATCCCGCCCTGGATCGGGATTTTCCGGGATAAAGCGTCCTCCGGCTGTTCCCGCCACAAATGGCCATGGACCACCAGCGATACATTTCTCGGCTTATCCGCAGGCATCATGGTCCGGAAGATCACCCGGTCGCCTGAATATGCCTTGTATACAGGTGTAGCCGGATCACCGTGAACTCTGCTGCTGTCCGCACCAGATTTCCCTGAGCATCCAGAATCCGAATTCCATTCTGAATGAACAGTACATACTCCCGGAAAGTCTCAGTTCCCGGTCCGCTTTCCACAGATACCGCTTGCTCTCGCCGGGCCCGACTGTCTGCTCTTTCGGATTGTATCCCACATTGATCCCCGAATCATTGACCGGATCATATTTCAGGAACTGGGGATTCAGAGAAACCCGGTTCGACGGCTTATGCTTCATCTCAAGGGGCACGGTCGGATAATCAAAATAAGGAACCGGGCGGTCCGGATCCCAGAGGTTGTGCAGCGTAACCTCGATCCAGTCTCCCACAT
>DYCJ01000132.1 GCA_019418195.1 Clostridiales bacterium
ACGCAAGGATGCAGTTGGATTGTAGAAACATACGATTTCGGTACAATCAAACCTCGTGATCTGGAATTTTGAAATTCCCGTACCACAGCCGGCAGGTCTCCTGACTCACAGCTATAACGCGCTCTGCCGCCTTCCCGATTTCTCAGTGACATCTTTGGCATTGCACTTCTGCTCACAGTGACGAGATCGCACAGGATTTCCACCTGTTTCCCTATTCTCCGCAGGATATCCTGCGGCACCGGCTGCTTTTTATTCTGTTTTCAAATAAATGCTGTGACAAGTATAGCACCTTTTCAGACAAGCTGCAACTGCTGACTTACATAACACCTCTGTGCCTTTCTTCTCCGGGCGCAATCCCATAATATTTTTTGTATAGTCTGTAAAAATTTGCTGCATTTCCCACGCCGCATTCCTGTGCTATATCCAGTATCCCCTCTCCAGAGCAGTGTAGAAGCTCTCTCGCTTTCTCCATTCTGATCTTTGTCAGATACTCCTGGAAGCTGCTGCCCGTTGCCTTTCGAAAATATGAAGAAAAATAATTCGGGCTCATACAAACTGCCGCTGCCGCCTCTTCCAGTGTGATTTTACGGCTGTAATTCTCTTTTAGAAGATCGATTGCTCTTTCAATCCGCCTGATATACTCTTTTTTCTTTGCCGTAAATTCTACAGCTGTTTCTTTCTTCTCATAATACCGTACAAGTATTGTCAAGATTTTCAGGATATCTGCTTTGATCATCAACCGGCTTCCCGTTCTCTTTGCTTGATCTTCCAGCTGTATTTCTGCCATAAGCCCGCGTATTTCCCCCGCTTCTTTCTCCTTTCCTGGAATCCGGTTTTCAAAAGTTTTTCCGCGTTCCAAAAAGGGAATGAGATATTCTGCATCCAACATCGGACTTCCATCCGTCACAAGCACTGAAGAAAACAGGAGCACTTTAAGCTGCATCTCGTCTGTAAGGATATTCCAGCTGTGTTCTTCTACATGATTAAAGATGATCAGATCTCCCTCTTCTACACGGTATTTTTGTCCGTTAACAAAATACTCCGCACAGCCTCTTTCCACACAGGTAATCTCAAAAAATCTGTGTCTGTGAGCAATCATCAAATTTCCCTGCCGCTTTTTTTCCTTATATTTTTCTATCTGAAATGGAAAATCTTTTGGCAGCTTTTTAACATCTTCTACACACATATTTATCCTTCTCCGATATTATGTATAAACTGTTCTACTTTTTCCAGTATATCCTTGTGCGCATCATGTACAGCAACTCTGAAAAAGTAATTGCCCTTTACTCCTTTAATAAAAAAGTAATCTCCCTCTATTTTAAAAAAAGGTTTTTTCAGCATAGACAGATAGACAAAATTTCCCAGAGGCTTCAGCGCCCGGATAAATTCCGGCGCCAGTGGTTCATCCATACAGTAATCATATGCATACCAGCCGGATTCCGCACAGCGTTCTCTAGATTCAATCCTGTCGATCAGTTTCATATTCATCCTCCACACTTGACGCAATCTCTCTTATAGCATTGAGCAATATATCAATCTCTTCCTCTTCCGTCAGATCAGAAATGCTGATCCTGACTGTCCCGTGTTCTGCTGTTCCAAGACTATTATGTATAAGCGGCGCGCATTGCAATCCGGTCCTGACCACGATATCGTATCCATTCTGCAGGATATACGCTGCATCAGTCGGTAGAAGCCCCCGAATATTAAAGCTTAGGACCGGTCCTTTATTCGTTTCGGGACTTCCATAGACTTCTGCATTATGTATTTCCTTAAGTCCGTTATACAGCTTTCCCATAAGTTCCTGTTCCTTCTGGGCGATTCGGTCTACTGTTCGATCAAGTATGTACGATATCCCTGCATTGAGAGCAGCAATCCCTGGCCCGTTCTGTGTACCTGGTTCATATTCATAATCATCTCCGTTGTAAATGATTTTTCTACTGTCACGCCCTGTCCCTCCAAAACGGTATGGACGAAATGGAACTCCTTTTCTCACATAATATCCTCCTGTTCCCTGTACTCCGAACAGGCTCTTATGTCCGGTAAAAATCAGGACATCGATTCCCCATTTGTCTACATCAAGAGGAATGCAGCCTGCGCTCTGGGATGCATCAACCACAAACAGCACATTATGTTTGGCTGCCACTTTCCCGAGCGCCTCAAGATCTTGTACTGCTCCGGTCACATTAGAACAATGATTCACAAATACAGCTGCCGTATCTTCCGTGATTGCCTGGTCAACTGTTTTGGGATCAACGATTCCTCTTCTGTCGCACGGTGCGATAACAACTTCCCCCACCTGATCCCTAAGGTTCATGAGCGGCCTCAAAATGCTGTTATGTTCTGTCTGTGTTGCAACGACTTTCTTCCCTTTTAAATGCAGACCATATATCACTGCATTTGCCGAATCCGTAGCGCCCGATGAGAAAAAAACGCGATCAGTTTCGCTGATTCCCAGTAATTTCCCTATATTATGGCGGCACCTGTCAAATATACTTTCTGCCGGAGAACTTGTTTCACTTCTAAACTGGCTTTCCGGCATCTGATATAAAGACGCAGTGTGCGCATCTAGCACACACTGCGGTTTTGGATATGTTGTGGCCGCCTGATTCAGATAGATCATGCTCATCCCTCACATTCCTGATTCATCCTATATTACAATCTGTTATTACTATCTGTCTGCTATCCTTCGAGGATCTTGAAGCCCATGACCTTCGCAATCTTCTTAAGCTGTTTCATGTGATCTCCGAAGATCAATACCTGATGATGCCCAAATCCTGCAAGGTTGTGCATGTAGGTCCTTGCATCATCCATCTTGATATAATAATACGGACTGCAGTATACGTCATCATATTCAGAGCGAATAACTTCTCCGACTTTTACACACATCGTATCGCCTGCCGGATTAAATCTTCCGAGAGTCACATAGTCATCATCATTCTCTGTAAAGTCTACCTGAAGCTTTCCGCCGAATCCCTGTCCCGTAAATGCCCAGAGCTTATACTGGAGTGGTTTGGTTCCGTATCCATTCATACAGAGAGCCGGTACTGCATGATGGATCCTGAGGAGCTCGTCTGTCTCATGGTTCGGATTCCCCATAAATGCCGGACGGTTAGCCGAATACTGCATGATCATCATTGCCATCATCGCGTTCAGGTCTTCTTCACATCCACTCGGAATTCCTTCGTCCTTCAAAAGAGAATGGCACATGCACGGTGTAAACTTCATTCTCTGAGGGATCTCTGATGTACAGAGCTCATGGCAGGCTGTGGAGAAGGCATTACACTGATACACATCCATCATCTTCTTTGCTGCCAGATAATACTTCACGTCATTAATAAACCAGTCTGTATTTACTTTTGTATCGTTTGATCCATTGATGATCCGATCTGCGATCGGTTTTGCCTCCTCATCTGAAATCGACTCCATATACGGAACGATCGAATCATACGGCAGTTTAACTACCTCAAAGCCGTACTTCTGTCTCAGGATTTCCGGATCACGGATCAGGCTCTGAATCCCGAATGTCGGCTGTCCGCCTGCTGTAAGTACAAGAGCTCTTGTATTTGCGACTGCTTTTCTCACCCACAGGATATGTGCGATCTCATTGAGGTCCTGCAGATCCATTGCCACATATGCCTCAACACCAATGTTACGACAGTATGCAGCAAAATCGATCCCCTCATTTCCATTCTGCATGATGACAACCGGTTTCTTATATCTCTCCAGCTTCGGAATCCGCCAGTTCATACACAGGAAGAAATCTACTTTATCCATATCTTCCTCAATCTGTGCATAAATATCCTCTCCGACAACAAACTTTTCATCATATCTTGCGTCGATAGCCGGAAGCAGAGAAATCTTGTCACTCACTCCTTTTAATGTTTCCCTGGCATCTGCAAATGCCTTGTCTGCTGCTTTTGTCTCTGCCTCTACGGTCATGTCCTCTTTATGTCCCGCACGGCACGGCCCCTCCCAGAAATGAGAGTGGGTAAGACATCCCACGATCGGTCTTACAATAAGTTTCAGATTCATAGCCTTTTCTTTCATAGTTTTTTACCTCCGAATCAGATTTGCATTATTGAACTATATTTACTATATCATTCATTCGTTTCCGTTTTCCTCTGCAATCTTCATCAGAATTTCTACTATCTTACTTACCCGCCAATCTGACACTCAATCCCTGATACCCTTTTTGCAATATCCAGAAGTTCACTCATTTTTTCATTTGACGGCGGCAGGACATCGCCCATCAGATACGTCCTGCCAAGACCTTCGTACTTGTCCTGCCCCAGCCTGTGATACGGAAGAAGATGAAGCCGTCTCACATTTCCAATCTCTTTCGTGTACGCGGCGATCGCACCTATCTCCTCCGGCGTGTCATTAAACCCGGGGATCACCGGGACACGAATACTAAGCTCTGTCATCCCGGATGCTGCGATACGCCTTGCATTTTCTAGCATCAGATCGTTTCGTTTCCCGGTATACTCTTCATGCTTGACAGGGTCCATATGTTTGATGTCCAGCAAATATTGATCCAGCCATGGCAGAATTTCTTCGATGACAGAATACTTTGCATACCCCATACTCTCCATTGCCGTACTGATGCCACTCTCCCATGCTGCTCTGAGCAGATCCCGGGCAAACGCACTCTGGCAAAGACTTTCCCCTCCTGAGAGTGTAAGACCTCCTCCCGTCCGCCGGTAATATGTACGATCCTTCTCCACGATCTCCATGACCTCATTTACAGTCACATCTCTGCCGATCACTTTCTCCTTTCCCTGCACCGTCATTGTCTCAATGCCAAATTCCTGTGATTCTGGATTACAGCACCACCGGCATCTTAGCACACAGCCCTTCAGAAAAACTATGGTGCGTATCCCATTCCCATCATGGATCGAATATCTCTGTATATCAAATATCCTTCCTTTTGTATTCCTGAAATCTTCTATCATATCTTAAAATGCCTGCTCTGTCCTTCGGATAATATCATCCTGCAGGGACTTAGACAATGTTGTAAACAAAGCGCTGTATCCCGCCACCCGGACGACAAGATGCTTATACTGCTCCGGATGAATCTGTGCATCGAGAAGCGTCTCCCTGCTCACCACATTGAATTGCATATGGCTTCCTTTCTGGTCAAAATAGGACCGTATCAGACCGACGAAGTTTTCAAGTCCCCGTCTTCCACTCAGAGCAGAGGGATGAAACTTCTGGTTAAACAACGTGCCGTTGGATGCGATAAAATGGTCCATTCTGGACACGGAATTTGCCGCAGCAGTCGGCCCGTTTACATCCCTGCCCGCCGCAGGCGATACTCCGTCTGCCACCGGCTGATGGGCCAGACGTCCGTCCGGCGTTGCTCCGGTCTGGGCTCCCAGCGGTACATTTGCCGAGACAGGATACAGACCCGCCTGGAACATCCCGCCTCGCGGATTTTTGTAATTTTGCAGTGGTCTCGTATATGTATAAGCCACATCCCTTGCAAATGCATCCACTTCCGGAATATCATTTCCAAATTTGGGCACTTCCTCTATCAGTTTCAGAATACGCTCGCCGTTTTTCTTTACTTCAGGAGCTTCTGCCGCGGCTGCTACGGTATTCGCCACTGCACGGATCTCATTTTCACCGATATGCTTTCCTGCACGTTGGAGTTCCTCTGTAATCTTCGCTGTCATACCAGCGATATCTTCTTCGCTCAGTCCTTTTCCGTAATTCGTGGAGAGTGCCTCTTTGAGCTCTTTCATCGTGATTTTCTTCTCATCAAAAACAAGTTTCTTTACCGCATAAAGGGCATCTGCCATATTCGCGATTCCAAATCCCTGAGGGCCGGTGAAGTTATACACTGCTCCTCCCTCCTGAAGCGACATTCCACGGCTGATGCAGTCATCCACCATGGAAGATTCAAAGGGGAGCGGACAACGTTCCGCATGTGCCATATCAATGGCATTGTCAGCGTTGACCAGAAGTTCTATTGCATAGTTCATCTGCGCCTTATATGCATCATAAAACTCTTCAAAGGTCTTCATATCCTCGACTCTGCCTGTCCTTGGTCCGACCTGTTCCCCTTTATCCTCTCCGTTTGAAAATACCAGTTCCAGAGGACGGCACATATTAAAGAAAGCTGCGTCATGCCACCCTTCCGTTTTTCCCGCTTTCTGCGGTTCCACGCAGCCGATGATATTATATTCCCGGGCGTCCTGAAGGGTAAGTCCTCTGCTCACAAGCGCGGGGATGATAACCTCGTCGTTATAATATGCTGGAAGCCCGATTCCTGTCCTTGTCAGCTCTGCTGCACGGATCAGCAGATCATGCGGAGAGCCGTTCCACACCCGAATAGAAAGAGATGGCTGAGGCAGGAATACATGCTTCGACGCATCAATACACATGAAAGACAGATCATTCGTCACATCAATCCCGTCCGCATCCTGACCACCGACGATCAGATTCTGGAACAGGCTGTATCCCGCGAATCCTTCTGCCGATATCGCATCCCTGCATTTATTCAGATCATTTAACTTTACCCATATGCAGTCCAGAAGTTCCTGCGCCGACTCTCTTGTGATCTTCCCACGCTCCAGATCTTTTTTGTAGTAAGGATACATATACTGATCGAACCGCCCCGGCGAGATGGAGTGCCCGCTGGACTCAATCTGTAACAATTGCTGAACGAACCAGAAGGACTGACATGCCTCATAAAAGCTCTTTGCCCCATTCTCCGGTACATTCATGCAGTTCTCTGCGATCTGCTGTAGTTCCCTCTTCCGCACCGGATCCTTGCACGCTGCTGCCTCGCTGCGCGCCAGATCAGCATATCGCTTCGCATAAGTCACAGCTGCATCACAGCTTATCATAACAGCCTGAAGGAAGCGCGATTTCTTCTGATAATTTCCATCCCCCGGGCTCATCTTCTCCAATTCTGTCCGTGCCCTCTCCCGGATGCCTGAGAATCCGGAGGCAAGCACCTCCTCATACTTCACTGTCACGTGACCCACGCCATTATAGAAGTAATTTCCCGGTGTAAATATGTTGTGATCGATGGCGCGCAGCGTCTCGGGTTCCATGTAAGACGTAGCAAGCTCGCTCGTCGTCTTTCCCTTCCAGTAGACATTCGCTTCTCTAAGTTCCCGTTTCGTCTCATCAGAAATATAAAACGGATCTGCAGACCGA
>DYCJ01000133.1 GCA_019418195.1 Clostridiales bacterium
CCAATGCCGCCTCCCATCAGGAATGCCCGTTTCCCTGCTGCCTTCTCAGCCGGAAAACCGTTTCCGAGAGGTCCGATCACAGGGATCGTATCTCCTGCCTGAAGCTTTGAAAACTCCTCTGTCCCCGTATTCTTTCCCGTCACGCGATACACTACGCGGAGGCTGCCGTTCTCCTTATCAATCTCACAGATACTGATCGGACGGGGAAGCAGTTTGCTTCCGTCATTGGTATACATGGAAATAAACTGTCCCGGTTTCGCTTCAGCCGCCGCCTCCGTTTTGATCCACATGCTGTAGATATCCTGTGCGAGCCTCTCCTGTGAGACGACCTGCGCATTTTCTTTTTTCTTACTTGTCATAACTGCTCCTTTTCGCACTTTTTAACAGTTCATCCCGGCCCTGATGATCGAGCCGCTGTGTTTATTTTCCTGCAAGCGCTCCGCTGATATCAGCGATCATTGCTTCAACTGCCGCTCTGGACGCATCACCGAAGTTCTCCTCGCCGTACTTCGCATATGCCTCCTGCTTATATGCCGCGATAATACCTCTCGAAGAATTCACGATAGCTCCAAGTCCGTCTTCATTGAAGAAATGCACCAGATCTTTGCCCTGGCCGCCCTGCGCACCGTATCCCGGCACGAGTATATATGCTTTCGGCATGATCTTCCTGAGGACTTTTCCCATCTCCGGATAAGTAGCTCCGACTACGGCTCCCACGTAGCTGTACTCATCGCCCATGCAGTCCGCGCCCCACTCGGCAACCTTCTCTCCTGCCAGTTCATAGAGCGGACGTCCGTCGATCAGTCTGTCCTGGAACTCGCCGCTGGACGGATTGGATGTCTTGACCAGTACGAAGATTCCTTTCTTCTCTTCTTTGCAGACATTGATGAACGGATTCACCCCGTCAGAGCCGAGATACGGATTGACTGTTGCAAAATCTTCATTGAACGGAATGTACTCCCTGCTGCCCACTTTCACTTTACCGAGATGTCCTGTCGCATATGCCGCAGAAGTCGAACCAATGTCCCCTCTCTTGATATCTCCGATCACCACAAGATCTTTTTCCTTACAGTAATCCACCGTTTTCTTAAATGCCATTACGCCTGGCACTCCGAACTGTTCGTACATTGCGATCTGCGGCTTTACAGCGGGGATCAGGTCACAGGTCTTATCCACGATTTCCTTATTAAACTGCCAGATTGCCTCTGCTGCTCCTTCAAGTGTTTCTCCGTATTCCGCAAACGCCTTATCCTGCACATGCTTAGGGATATAGTTCAGCATCGGATCAAGTCCGACTACGATCGGCGCTCCTGTCTTTTTGATCTTTTCCACTAATTTGTTGATCATCTGCTATTCCTCCGTTTTCACAATCTGATATACCTGTTCCTTATCATACCATAAGTCCGTCCCTTAGTAAAACAAAAAGAAACGCCTGAAGTCTCTGTTTCTTCAGACGTTTTCACCAAATCTCTCACAATATCTGTGTAAAACCTCCCGGAGCGAGCAGTGTGAACGGAAATACGGGAATATTCCTGAGCACGCCGTATACAAATACGATAGCAAGGATCCATCCAAGCAGCTTCACACTGATCCTTCGGTCCACATGATTTCCTCCCGTAAACATCCAGTCGACCGCACGGGCTGCGATATACAGACCGATCAGTGGCAGAAGGATGGTCATGAGCGGATTATAGCAAAACGCATCCTTAAACTGCAGATGGAGAATAGAATAACATGCTCTCCCCGCTCCGCATCCCGGACAGTACAGACCGGTCATCATATAAAAAATACAGGGCAGCGGATAGCTGTGCGGATTATGATGATACAGATAGAAGGCCCCCACAGCACAGACCGCTCCCGCACAAAGTACGAGAGCGATCCTCATTTTTTTGTTCTGTTGAATGCGCACTGCCAATTTCAGCATTGTTCAAACCGATTCCTTTGATTAATAATAATAGTAATAAGAATCCATAGCGCCCATAGCTGCCATTACAGCGACAATAATATTTGCGATCACACCGACGGCTGCAGCCACGATGATCCATATCTTTGCTGTCTTCGCAGATTTCTGCGCCTCTTCATAGTTTCCTGCGTTCATTGCGCTGTTGATCTTTGTAGCGTATACAATACCTACAACACCGAACGGAAGACAGCAGCAAACCGTCGTTATGATCGACAGTACCAGATACGGAACCCAGTTGACCGGCTTCTCCGGCTCATAGGATGACTGGTATGCCGGCGGTGTCTGATACTGAGTATTCTGATAATCAGACGTATAAGTATTCTGATACTGCGCATACGGATCCTGGTACTGAGTGTTCTGATCCTGCTGTGCAGCCGTATCCTGCTGTGCTGCTGTATTCTGCGAAGCGGCGGCATCCGGCTGTGCTGCTGTATTCTGCGAAGCAGCGGCATCCGGCTGTGCTGCTGTATTGCCGGCAGATGCTGTATCCGGCTGTTCAGCTCCGCAATGCGGACAGAACTTTGAGCCTTCCGGGATTTCCTGATAACATTTGATGCAATTCATTTCTCATACCTCACTCTCATTATTGTATTATACGTATTACGGTACTGCATTAATAATACCATTGAATGAGGCAAAAATCATCAAAAAGTTTGTAAATTTTTCACCGGATGGATCATACCGGTCTTCATCAGCACCGGTCTGAGCGCATTGTACAACACACCTGCGATGACAACCGACAATACCGCATTTACGAAAGTCGCTGCCGTACTCCACTTGGCCAGCACTTCCGCGATCTGCTGCGGCTGCCCGAGTATATACTGATTGTAGAAAAATCCGGCAAGCGGATCCGCGATCACGTTGAAAGCGAGACCGGCAATTGAAGCGATCATACTCCAGCGGAAAATATATTTCTTATCCGTGCTTTCATTGATCTTTGCGATCCTGTGAGCGACCAGTCCCGTGATCAGCCCGATACACAGCTTCAGGACGAAGGTCTTTGGCGCACCTGTGATATATACCGGATCCATCATGTCGGCAATTCCCATTCCGATCGCGCCGGCCAGGCCGCCGTACCACCCGCCCAGGATCAGGGCCGCCAGCACACAGAATGCATTTCCGACATGGAAAGATGTCGCCCCGCCTCCCGGCAGTGGTATCTTTATCTGTAAAAATGTAAAAGTCACAAAACACAGGGCTGCCATCAATCCGGTCTGTGCCAGTTTTATCAACGTTTCATTTCTTCTTTCCATAGGTGATTCCTCTTTTCTGTATAAACTTATCTGCTACAGTATATTATCACCTGACTGGTTTTATTAAAACGTCCACTTTCTTTCTTTTTATACAGTCCAGTTTTTCCTGCCCAGTCTCACCTGCTCCATTTCTTTTGCAGTATCCTCCTCCAGATAGTCAAAAAGATATGTCCTCAAAATATCTCCTCTGCCAAGATGTTCCCCGCGGATTTCCTTTAACGCAAGCTCTACTTCTTCCTTCAGCCCAGCCGCAGACATACGGTGTGCTCCCTGCCCGAGGATGATAACCTGCTCCAGTGCGTCCGATGTAGCCACAACCACATGATGGTTTCTGGAGATTTTCCGCACAGTCTTCTCGATATACTGGTCCGCTGTCTCTGCTTCCTTCGTATAGACGATATGGATATTGTGGTATTTGGAAATCTCGCCGGGATTTCCCTCTACCTTATAAGCGTCAAAGACAAGTATCAGGGTACATTTCCGGTATCCCTGGTAATTACAGAGAATATCTGCAAGTTTACCCCTGGCTGCCGCCAGATCGATCTCTGAGAGTTCCCGCAGCTCGTCCCACGCAAAGATAATATTGTATCCGTCTACCAGAAGATATTCTTCTCCGTCCGGTTTCTTCCTCTTGCCGGACGGCATATTTTTCCTGTCTGATGTCTCGTCCTGACGCATCTTTCTCCGCTCATCTGCCTGATCAGACGACACTTTCACCGGCGTGCTGCTGACATTCCGCCTGACCGGATCCGGTGTGCGCACGTAGATCGCATCCAGTTCTTCCTGCGTAAGCTCGATCGTCCTTGAAGCCGCCCGGACAGCAGCGGCTTTGGCAGACCGCCGCTGCTCCCCGCCTTCCGCCTGCTCTGATGTATGTTTCAGCGGACTCTCTACATGCATATGATCCTCTACCTGATACCAGGGTACGATAAACCCTGCCCCGTGGGCACAGAATACGGAATCCGCAGTGTTTTCAAGATCACTTTCCGGATCATAGCCGATTTCCCCCACAACTTCCTCTTCATTATGGCAGATGTCATATCCCTTCAGCGTGCAGAACATTCTGCCAAATCCGCCGGTATATGCCGCAAACTCTTTCTGATAACCTCGCATTTCCGATACCGGGGCACTGCCTGTAAGAACTGCCAGCTCACCCTCTGTCTCCGGACCGGAAAACGTACCGTTCATCCTCTGGATATCATTCATCGCCTTCCCTACATTTTCCATGGGAAGCTCCATACGGAATTCATAATACGGCTCCAGAAGGACACTCCGGGCTTTCATCAGTCCCTGGCGGACCGCCCGGTATGTGGCCTGACGGAAATCTCCGCCCTCTGTGTGCTTCTGGTGCGCCCGCCCTGATATCAGGGTGATGCGCACATCGGTAAGTACAGATCCTGTCAGTACACCCCTGTGTTCCTTTTCATCCAGATGTGTCAGGACCAGCCTCTGCCAGTTACGGTCAAGGATATCTTCGCTGCATTCAGAAGCGAACTGCATGCCAGAGCCTCTTTCACCCGGCTCCAGCAGAAGATGCACTTCCGCATAATGCCGCAATGGCTCGAAGTGTCCGACTCCCTCTGCCGGTCCGGCGATCGTCTCTTTATATATGATCCGGCCCTCTCTGAACTCTGTCAGGACTCCGTACCGTTCCTTGATCAGGTGCTGCAGCACTTCTGTCTGCACCTCACCCATAAGCTGGATATGTATTTCCTGCGTCTCCTCCGCCCAGACGATGTGGAGCTCCGGTTCTTCCTCCTCAAGCTGCCGCAGGTTCAGAAGCATTGCATGGACGTCACACTCTTCCGGCAGTTCGATCCGATAAGTCAGGACCGGTTCGAGCACCGGGATATCCGAATCTGACTCCGCGCCAATCCCTTGTCCGGGATACGTTCCTTCCAGACCTGTCACTGCACAGACCATTCCTGCCCGTACATTTTGAGCCAGTTCATACTTATCACCGGAATATATGCGGATCTGATTTACTTTTCCATCTATTCCCGGAAGCGTTTCCTTCACTTTCAGGTCTCCGCCTGTCACCTTCAGATAAGTCAGCCTGTTTCCCTGCGGATCTCTTGCAATCTTATACACCTTCGCTCCGAATGTTTCCGAATATTCCGGGCAGATACTGTATTCCCTGATTCCGTCCAGCAGCTCTGTGATGCCCTGTGCTTTCAAGGCAGACCCAAACCAGCATGGGAACACTTTCCGTTCAGCCACTACCCGCCTCAGTGTATCTCTCGCGATATTCCCTGCCTCAAGATATTCTTCCAGCATCTCGTCATCACATACTGCAAGACTCTCAAGTGCATCCGGTTCTCCTTCTGATATCCGTTCAAAATCCGTACACCCCTCATCCAGCCGGTTCTTCAGTTCTGCCATCAGCGCATCTCTGTCCGTTCCTTCCCTGTCCATCTTATTGACGAACAGAAAGACCGGTACCCCATATCGTTTCAGCAGCCGCCACAGCGTCACAGTATGCCCCTGCACTCCGTCCGCTCCGCTGATCACCAGGACCGCATAGTCCAATACCTGCAGCACACGCTCCATCTCAGCTGAGAAATCCACGTGTCCCGGCGTATCGAGAAGCGTAAGCTCCATATCTTTCCATTTCATGACTGCCTGCTTGGAAAAGATCGTGATCCCGCGTTCCCTCTCCATCTCATATGTATCCAGAAATGCATCGCCGTGATCTACTCTCCCCATATCCCGGATACTGCCGCTTAAATAAAGCATTCCCTCCGAGAGCGTTGTTTTCCCGGCATCCACATGGGCCAGGATGCCGATATTGAGATGTCTCATCCCTTGTCCGGCAGTCTTGTTATCTTTATTATCAGACGTATTTCCCATAGAAAATACCCCTTTCTGTCTATAATTATGCTTTCATAATCATAGCACAGAAAGAGGTATAAGTCGATAAATCATTATTTTCTGCAATCGGCACGTACTGACCTGTCATTTGCTTTCCATCAGTTCTGCACACTGTGGTGGCTGACATAACTGTCTCTGTCGATCCCGCGGAATTCATAGCCTAAATCTGTATAATATTTCAGAATATACGGCAGGGCCTCAACCGTTGCGTCTTTTGTCTGTGTGTCATGAAAGAGGATCATGACATGATTGATCTTATCTGTTGTAGCGTTTTGTTCAATTTCTTCCTTTCCGCATCCGGCAGCATCACCGCTGTCCAGATTCCAGTCATAGTACTGATACCCTTTTTCCTGGACGGTATTGACTAGTCTCGACATGATGCCTTTATTATACTTTGCCGACACCATGTTTGATGATCCTCCGGGGAACCTGATAAAACACGGGACAAAACCGATCTGTTCTTTTGCTACTTCGCCAACTTTCTCCAGATCAGCAAAATATGCCTCATCGGACTCGTAGACCTCGTCGTAATTATGCGTATACGTATGCAGACCGATCGTGTGTCCTGCATCATATGCTTCTTTTATATATGGTCTGCACTGTTCATTTGCGCCTGTAATAAAAAACGTAGCCTTTGCATCGTACTCTGCGAGAATATCAAGAATCTTCTTCGTATTTTCGGAAGGGCCGTCATCGAAAGTCAGATATACTACTTTCTCATCAGCCGGCGGATCCGTTGTTCCGACCGGCACTCCCGGCTGTACGGATGACGCCTTTGCACGCTGCTGTTCAACTGCATTTTTCACCGCAGTGGAAAGTGCTTCCGCCGCTTTCGGTTCCCCGTTAATCAGACTCTGCGCCAGTTTCTTATTTTTTTCGGCCTCCCGGCTGTTTGCGACCATACAAAAGGCTGTAGCGCTAATTACAAAAAAAACCAGTCCACACAGGATGAGCCCGTTAAAATTGTAACGGTATTTTTTTAGATACCGCTTTATCTTCAGCATTTTCTTATTTATCTCCCGTTCGCTATATATTTTAACATGAAATTTATCCCATATAAC
>DYCJ01000134.1:0-634 GCA_019418195.1 Clostridiales bacterium
AGAGACAGTAATATGGTCAGTTCCATGCTGCTGCGTATCCATCTGAGCGGACATCTGGTAAAACTGGATGATCTGAGGAAAAATCTTGTAAAAGACGGCATCGCGGTGTATAAAAAGATCCGATCGGATATCCCTCATATGCTTCCCTTCTGGCCTCTCGGGCCGGCGTCTTATCAGGATGAGTGGATCGCTTTCGGACTGAAAAGCAAAGAGTGCGCCTATCTTGCAGTCTGGAAGCGCAAGGTGGAAGATTCAGAAGGAAATGAAGCGCAGGAGATTCGGGAAATACAGATTCCGCGGCCGAAAGAGTTTGTGAGGACTGCGCCGGAAGCAGCTGATGCGGGAATGGAGATTCCGGACACGGATATCAGGTGCGTATATCCGTCGGGAGCAGAGACGGACGATTTATACATCAGAGAAGAACATGCGCTGCGAATCCGGACAAAGAAGCCTTTTATGGCGCGCCTGTTCCGGATCACGGCAGCGAAAGCAGAAGAACAGCTGGAGGAAAAATAGGACTATGAATATTGCAAAAATATCGCTGGGCGGCGACTGGAAGATGCGGCAGTGTGCGGACGGCGCCGAATATGACGCGAAAGTGCCGGGGACGGTTCTGTCCGTCCTTCTGGAGCAC
>DYCJ01000134.1:644-4810 GCA_019418195.1 Clostridiales bacterium
TCGAGGATCCGTTTTACCGCAGAAACGAATATCAGACGAGAGAACTGTTCCGCGGTGACTATGAATTCAGCCGTGAGTTTGAAATAGCGGGCGAACTGCTGCAAAAGGAGAATGTGGAGCTCGTATGCGAAGGACTTGATACGCTGACAGAGATCCGTATCAACGGAGAATATATCGCGCATACGGACAATATGCACCGGACGTGGCGGATTACGCTTTCAGGCGTACTGCGTGAGGGAGAAAATACTATCTGTATTCTTTTTAGATCGCCGCTTAAGTACATAGAAGAATATCAGTATAGTGAAAACAGGACAGTTCAGTATATCCCCTGCGGATGCATGGAAGGGAATCAGATCCTGAGAAAAGCTCATTCCATGTTCGGCTGGGACTGGGGGCCGCAGCTCATAGATGCCGGGATCTTCCGGGATATTTATCTGGAGGCGTGGAGCGGAGCGCGCATAGAAGATGTGTACATCCGTCAGCAACATGATCCTGACGGCAGTGTAAGGCTTCAGGTGTATGCAGGCATTTCTGGTGAGGATGAAGGAGAGACGACAGTACGTCTTTTGTATCCGGACACGGAAAATGCGCAAGGCAGGGCAGACTTAGAGACGAAGATGACAAGAGCCGGCAGGGACGGAGCGCATTGTTCCGGGGGCTGTACGGCTGAGGCGGAACTGACGGTCCGGGAACCGCAGCTCTGGTGGCCGGCAGGATACGGAGAACAGCCCCTGTACAGGATTGAAATCAGTCATTATGACGCAGGGGGAAGACTGGCGGACCGGATAGAAAAGACCATCGGCCTGCGGACTCTGACAGTCAGCAGGGACGACGATAAATGGGGCAGGGAATTTGCCTTAATGATAAACGGCGTGAAGATTTTCACTATGGGCGGCAACTATATTCCGGAGGACTGCCTGTATACAAGGATCACGGAAGAGCGGCAGGAATACCTTGTGCGTTCCATGGTCAGGGCCAACTATAACTGCGTCAGAGTATGGGGAGGCGGCTACTATCCGTCAGACCGCTTCTATGATCTCTGTGACCGGTACGGACTGATCGTCTGGCAGGACCTGATGTTTGCATGCAACGTATATGAGGTGACAGACCATTTTGCGGAGAACTGCCGGCAGGAAGTGACGGATAACCTGAAACGGCTCAGGCACCATGCCTGCCTCGGCCTTATCTGCGGCAACAATGAGATCGAGTCCGCATGGCACCACTGGGGAGACTTTCAGAAAGAATCAGTGCATCTTCGTGCGGATTATATACGCCTCTTTGAAGAAATCCTTCCAAGGGCTGTAAAAGAAGCCGCGCCGGATACATTTTACTGGCCGTCATCCCCTTCTTCGGGCGGGTGCTTTGATGATCCGGACAATGAAAATGACGGGGATACGCATTACTGGTCAGTATGGCACGGGCAGCTCCCTTTTACTGACTTCGGAAATCACTATTTCCGGTTCTGCTCGGAATTCGGCTTTCAGTCATTCCCGTGCATGAAGACGATCGACAGCTTTACATTGGAGGAAGACAGGAATATTTTCTCACGGGTCATGGAGAGTCATCAGAAGAACGACAGTGCGAACGGCAAAATGCTGTATTATCTGTCGGAGAACTTCCGCTGCCCGTCTGCGCTGGAGCAGACGGTTTATATCAGCCAGATCCTTCAGGGGATGGCGGTGCGCTATGGGGTGGAACACTGGCGCAGAAACAGGGGACGCTGCATGGGCGCGCTCTACTGGCAGGTAAATGACAACTGGCCGGCTCCGTCCTGGTCGAGTATTGATTACTTCGGCCGCTGGAAGGCGCTACATTATATGGCAAGAGAGTTTTACGCGCGCAGAGCGGCAAGTCTTGAAACAGACGGCGGCAGAATCCGGCTCTGGACGGAGAACGAGACGGCGGACAGGCAGGATTACCGGATGCAGATCATTCTGAAAAAAATGGACTTTACAGTTGTCGCACAGACTGCCGCTTCGGGGAGCGTTGAGGCATATGAGTCGGCTCCCGGCGCGGAACTGGATCTGGAGCACTGCCATGCGTATCAGGAACTGAAGAAGAATAGCGCATCAGGTGAAGATGCGGATGAAGAGCTGTTTGTCGAGGGAGTGGTCATATATGCAGACGGGACAGTACGGCGTTCGACAGAGACGCTGCTTCCATATAAATATCTGCGCCTTCCGCGTCCCGTTATCCACACAGAAATCAGCCGGAGAGGAACAGAATATGAAATCAGCCTGGAGGCGGACTCTTTTGCAGCGTTTGTGGAGCTTTCTGTCCGTGATGCCGACGTGATCTTCAGCGAAAATTATTTCAATATAACTGGAAAGGAAAGGAGAACCATCATATTAGAAGAGGAGGTATCAGGGGTAAGGATCAGAGACGAGGAAGATCTGGCAGGGCGCCTTCGTATCACAAGTCTGACAGATACATTTGATAAGAAATAAGTGCGCTTCAGGCCAGATTCAAGGCGCCTTGCAGAAAAATGTTTGAAAATCGACAAAATAGTGCTATACTATGAATATTATAGAGTTATAGGGGATGCCCCGCAGTCACAGAGGCATCCTTTTTATTTAGAGAGATTATCTATACTTACAGATAAAACGTAACAGTGCAAGGGGGTAGTGATATGGCGGGAACTCTTGAATATGAACAGCTCAATAAGAATCTTGAGGTCGTGGACGGCCATGCGGTAAAGGCTCCAGAGGATTATCAGGATCCGGAACAGCTCTATCAGGCACTTGTGGCAAGAGTGAGAAAATACCACCCCTCAACGGATATCTCCATGATCGAAAAGGCATACAGGATCGCGAAAGAAGCGCATAAAGACCAGGCTCGGAAATCCGGGGAGCCGTACATTATCCATCCTCTATGGGTGGGAATCATCCTCGCAGATCTCGAGATGGATAAGGAAACGATCGTTGCGGGCATGCTGCATGACGCGGTGGAAGATACGGCAATGACGCTGGATGATATTACGAAGGAATTCGGCGAGGAAGTAGCTCTTCTCGTGGACGGCGTCACGAAGCTGGGACAGCTTAGTTATTCTCAGGATAAACTCGAAGTACAGGCTGAAAATCTGCGCAAGATGTTCCTTGCCATGGCAAAGGATATCCGCGTTATCATAATCAAACTGGCAGACCGGCTTCACAATATGCGGACACTTGAGTTCATGACACCGGCGAAGCAGCAGGAGAAAGCCCGTGAGACGATGGACATCTACGCGCCCATCGCGCAGAGGCTCGGTATCTCCAAGATCAAGACAGAACTCGACGACCTGTCCCTGAAATACTGGAAGCCGGATGTCTACTATCAGCTCGTGAAAGACTTAAACGAGCGGAAAACTGAGAGGGAAGAGTTCGTCCAGCAGATCGTCGCGGAAGTATCGAAGCATATGAAGAATGCCCATATCAGGGCGAAAGTCTACGGACGTGTGAAGCATTTCTTCAGTATATATAAGAAAATGGTAAACCAGAACAAGACGCTGGATCAGGTGTACGATCTGTTCGCGGTGCGCATCATCGTTGATTCGGTGAAAGACTGTTACGCCGCGCTCGGCGTGATCCACGAGATGTATACCCCCATCCCGGGACGGTTTAAAGATTACATTGCCATGCCGAAGCCGAATATGTATCAGTCACTCCACACGACCCTGATGGGACCCTCCGGACAGCCTTTTGAGATACAGATCCGTACTGAGGAGATGCACAAGACGGCTGAATACGGTATCGCAGCCCACTGGAAGTACAAGGAAGGTTCGGATGCAGCGAAGAGTATGGCATCCCAGGAGGCAAAGCTCAACTGGCTGCGCCAGATCCTTGAGTGGCAGAGAGACATGTCTGATAACCGGGAATTCTTAAGCCTGCTGAAAGGCGATCTGGACCTGTTTGCAGAAGACGTCTACTGCTTCACGCCAAACGGCGACGTAAAGAATCTGCCGAACGGCTCCACACCGGTGGATTTCGCATATGCGATCCACAGCGCGGTAGGCAATAAGATGGTCGGGGCCAGAGTAAACGGAAAGCTTGTAAATATTGATTATAAGATCCAGAACGGTGACAGGATCGAGATCCTTACATCCCAGAACTCAAAGGGACCGAGCCGTGACTGGCTTAACATTGTCAAGAGTACACAGGCGAAGAATAAGATCAACCAGTGGTTCAAGA
>DYCJ01000134.1:4820-7071 GCA_019418195.1 Clostridiales bacterium
CTGCTCAATATCCTGAAACCGAAATACCAGCAAATTGTACAGAAGAAATATGGTTTCCGTGACTGGGATGCAGTCCTTGCAGCCATCGGACACGGCGGATTGAAGGAAGGCCAGGTGGTAAACCGGCTGCAGGAAGAGTACGAGAAAGAACATAAAAAAGAGATCACGGACGAGACGATCCTGGAGAAGATTTCAGAGGCAAACCGGCAGAAAGTCCACATTGCGAGGTCGAAGAGCGGCATTGTGGTCAAGGGGATCAACGATATGGCAGTGCGTTTCTCCAAGTGCTGTAATCCGGTACCGGGAGATGAGATCGTCGGTTTTGTTACCCGCGGAAGAGGAATGTCTATCCACCGGACGGACTGTGTGAATATGCTTCATCTCTCTGATGCCGAGCGGGAGAGACTGATCGATGCCGAGTGGGAGGATACATCCGATACAGAGGGCGGAGGACAGTATCTCGCCGAACTCAAGATGTATGCCGACGACAGACAGGGACTTCTGATGGACGTGACGAAAGTTTTCACGGAAGAGAAGATCGATGTGAAGTCCGTCAATATCCGCACGAGCAAGAAGGGAACGGCTACTCTGGATATGGGATTCATCGTTCAGGGGCGCGAGCAGCTTGAAGTGGTGATCAAGAAGCTTCGACAGATCGAGAGCGTGATCGATATTGAGAGGACGACGGGCTGACAGACCGTGACAGGAGATTATGGAGATGAAGATAGAGAAATTTGTAGTTGGCCCGGTGGGGACGAACTGCTATATTGTGAGAAATGAAGATACGATGGAATGTTTCATCGTGGATATGGCAGCCTGCCCTCCGGAACTGGTAAGCCACATTAAAAATGCAGGGCTGATAGTGAGAGCGGTACTGCTCACTCACGGACATTTTGACCATATTATGGGGCTCGACCGTTTCCTGGAAGAGTTTCCTGTCCAGGTCTATGCATGCGGAGCCGAAAAAGAGCTTCTTGAAAACGCGCAGATGAACTCGTCCGCAGGGATGCTCGGACAGCCGTATACATTTACCGGAGCACAGTTTGTCAAGGACGGAGACCTGCTGCAGATCGCGGGAATGAATATTCAGGTGATCCAGACGCCGGGGCATACGATCGGCGGATGCTGTTATTACATCGCAGAGGAAAAAGTACTGTTCAGCGGAGACACGCTCTTTCGGGCGTCAGTGGGACGTACAGATCTGCCCACGGGAAGCATGGGCGCGCTGGTGCGCTCTGTTAAGGAAAGGATTCTTGTGCTTCCGGATGAGACAAGGGTGTATCCGGGGCATATGGAAGAGACAACAGTAGGATATGAGAAGAAATATAATCCGTTCCTGTAGCAGGGATGCTGCAGAGTAATATCGGGGAAATGGGACGAGATAACAATGATCGGGATATCGAGTAAAAAAAATAAGTATACCTATAATGCATATCACATTGTGAAATCATTTTTTCCGGGCGAGGAGATCATACAGAAAGTAGAGGAAAAGCAGGAACCTCTTATGGCAGTCAGGCTGCCGGGAGGCTCTTGCTTTTCCCTTGCACCGGAAGAGGTGGATGCAGTGCTTGAAGGACAGAAGTTCTTCTCCGAAGAGGAGAGAGAGCAGGCTGTGAAGAAGGAAGTGACCAGGCGGCTGTACCTGTATCTGACAGAAGAGACGGGGAGGACGCTCGCGTGGGGTACGCTGACCGGAGTGCGCCCTACGAAGATCCCCATGGAGCAGCTGGAGGACGGCGCTTCGGAAGAAGAGGCGGCACGTTTTATGATGAAGAAATACTGTGTGAGTCCGGAGAAAGCTTCCCTTGCGGCAGAGGTCGCGGCACGGGAGAATGCCCTCCTGTCCAGACTGGACTGTGAAAAAGGATTCAGTCTGTATGTAGGAATTCCTTTCTGCCCCAGTGTGTGTTCTTACTGTTCTTTCAGTTCATCGCCTATCGGACAGTGGAAAGACCGGGTGGACGCTTACCTTGACGCACTGATCAGGGAAATCCGCTATATCGGTTCCAGAGCGGAGGGGAGAGTTCCGGACACGGTCTATATCGGCGGGGGAACCCCCACTACGCTTGAACCGGAGCAGCTGAAGCGGCTGCTTGATACGGTCACGGAATGCTTTGACCTCTCCGGCGTGCTGGAATTTACTGTAGAGGCGGGCAGGCCGGACAGCATAACGGAAGAGAAGCTTTCGGTGATCAGCGAGTACCCTGTGAGCCGTATTTCCGTTAATCCCCAGACCATGCAGCAGAAGACG
>DYCJ01000135.1 GCA_019418195.1 Clostridiales bacterium
ATCAATATCAGCGTGGATATCGATGGTCGCCAGCACTTTGCTCATCTTTGCCTGTTCCCAGTACTCTTTCAGATTTTTGCTTGCTCTGGGCGGCTTTAATTCATCTGCATGCTCATATGCATTCTCTATAGACTGGTACTGCTGTATGATCTTCGCAGCGGTCTTCTCTCCAATTCCCGGCACCCCCGGTATATTATCGGAAGTATCTCCCATCAGTGCTTTCACATCGATAAATTCTTTCGGAGTGACACCATAATGTTCTTCAACATCTGCAGCGTTGTAATCCTCGACCTCTGTCCTGCCCTGCTTTGTCTTTGGAATCCGTATCTTCACGTGTTCCGTCGCCAGCTGGAGCGTATCCCTGTCTCCGGATATGATGGATACATCTATCCCCCGTTCTTCACACAGATGGGAAATCGTGCCCAGCAGATCGTCCGCCTCAAGTCCTTCTTTCTCGATGATCTCAATATCCATTGCCTGCAGCACTTCTTTGATCACAGGCACCTGCTGTCTTAGTTCCTCTGCCATCGGCTTGCGCGTCCCCTTGTAGTCTGCGTACATCTTATGCCGAAAAGTCGGTGCATGCACATCAAAAGTCACAGTCAGATACTCCGGCTGTTCCTCATCCAGTATCTTAAACATGATATTTAAAAAACCATAGACTGCATTCGTGTGCAGCCCCTCAGAATTTGTCAGGTCCGGCACACCGTAAAACGCCCGGTTCAATATGCTGTGTCCGTCTATCAGTACGATTTTTTCACTCATCAGATCTGCCTCCGTCTATGTTCAGGCGTACTGCAAACTGCAGCCGCCTTTAGCCATTAATCAAGTATACACTAAAAATCTCCTTTTTTAAAGGCTGTTTTTGTGGTATCATGAGAACAGTTTTTATGGTATCATGAGAAACACAGCTGTTACTGTGAACACCAACTCTGATATGAAAAAAGGAGATCAAAGAAATGGACAGTATCATTTTTGATGTAGACGGCACGATCTGGGATTCCACAAAATCCGTAGCAGCCTCATGGAATAAAGCAATCCGGGAACATTCCAAACTAAACCTTACTCTGGAGCCTGTTTCGCTGAGCAGAGTGTTTGGCAAGACCATGACCGAGATTGCCGACGCTCTCTTTCCGGCTTTGGATATCGACGAGCGCATGAAACTGCTCGAAATCTGTTTTGATGAGGAAAACCGTTATCTGGAAGACCACCCCGGCATCCTCTATCCCGGAGTGGCAGAGACCATCAAAAAGCTTTCCAATAAGTTCCCGCTCTATATTGTCAGCAATTGTCAATGTGGTTATATTGAAGTCATGCTCCGGACAACCGGCCTTGGACCTTATATCAAAGATCATCTTTGCTTTGGGGAGACTCAGGTTTCCAAGGGCGAGACAATTCTTATGCTGATGAAGAAAAACGGTTTAAAATCTCCTGTATATGCAGGCGATACTCAGGGAGACGCCGATTCCTGCAAGATTGCCGGAATTCCATTCATCTTTGCAGAATATGGATTCGGCGATGTGCCTGATGCCGACACCCGCATACATACATTTTCCGAACTTGCAAAAATGTATCTTTAATCCCGCCGGTTCCGATACACTCCTGCTAAATACATAGAGCAAAGCTTCCTGTTAAATAGAAAAAGACCGAAACTGCAGATCCTTCTGTTGTTCCGGTCTTCTTTATGTATCATTTATCTATTTCACATCTGTCTGACTTTCTATAATATCAGATCATCTCAGGCTTTTTCTTCTGAAGAGCACCGCCATTCCAAGCACTGCCGAAAGTCCCATCATGGCAAGCCAGACTCCCGGACTTCCTGTATCTCCGGTCTGAGGCGCCCTGTTGCCTGTACTTTCACCATCCAGCGCAATGACATATGGGGAAAAACTGCTCACACTGATCACTGCCTGTCCGTTTTCCACTGTAGTCCTATGTGTTTCATAACTTCCATCATCCAAATAGTGCAGAATGACGACATTCTTTCCGTTATATTCAGAACCAACCTGGAAAACAAGCTTTGCTTCTCCATCCAAAGTGCCTGTGAGCGTGATATCATATACACCGAGTATCACTTTCCCTTTCACCGGGTCTGCTGATACATAGGAATCATAGATATCTGTGTTCGGATCAATAGCTCTAACATTCAGCACCGCATCACCGGAAAGTTTTCCACTGACCCGGATTCCCTGATCAAGATTCGCCAGTTCTCTCTCTGATATTTTATCGTCTGATGTCTTATCGTCTGTCTGATTTGCATCATCAGCCTGCGCTTTGTCATCTGTAGTTGTAGTATCCTGACCGCTGTCCGTAACAGGTTTTGTAATATCGGTCATGTCCTCGGCATCTTCTGCTCCGGCTGACTCGTCCTCACCGGCCGTATCCTCCGTTCCGGCTGACTCGTCCTTATCAGACGAATCTTCCGTGCCGGCTGACTCATCCTTACCGGTCGTATCTTCCGTTCCGGCTGACTCATCCTCACCGGCCGTATCTTCCGTGCCGGCTGACTCGTCCTTATCAGACGAATCTTCCGTGCCGGATGGCGGGATATTATCTGAAGACGGCGTATCCGTATCAGTAACCGGACTTTCATCGGTATCATCTGAACTTATTCCAAGATAATCATGGCTTCCACCTGCTGCGTCAAGTTCCCAGGCGATTGCAGCTGCCTTTTCACCCCAATACGGATCAGACGCATAACTTACATTAATACCTTCTGCTTTATTACCCAAAAGTTCCCCATGATTTCTCCAGTCGCTGGAGCTCAAATATCCGTCTGCCATCCATTCTGACATGAATTCACGTATACAATCCTCCACGCTTGCAAAATAATTTGCGCTTTCTCCAGGAGACTTATCTACTGCATTCAGACCAAACAGATTATTCTTGTTCACGCAAATACTGCTTGTCCCCCAGGCACTCTCGTTTACTGCAATCCCCAGCGAAAGAAGCGCATTCACACTATACATATCCTGATACTTCACAAAAAGACTGCCTGTACCAAGAAGTTTTGAACTTGAAGACGTAATTTTAGCCTGCAGGATGCTGTCCAGCTCTTTTCCGGTATAGTTCGTGGAACTGTTCATATCCAGAAACTGAAAATAATTATAAAACGGATTTCCTGAGTTCACCGCAGCGGCACCGTTTGAGCCGTTCTGATAATCGTTGAGCATAGTCTCATAATCCGTGTAAAAATAATGCCCGTCATAGCTGTAATATTTTGTCCCTTCGCTAAGATAAGCAGGGGCAGGTCCGTTATTGATAGAAGACCCCGGGCTCTTATTCAGATTATAAGAAATATAATGGATCAGTTTTCCACCTGATACCTCATAATAACTCACGTTATCCGCAACATCACTGTAGTCCAGCACCTGTACTTCGGATTCTTTCACCGTTCCGGTCACACCCGCCAGCATAAAACGGACCTTTCCGTTTCCGTCTGTTCCGAGATATGCGGCATCTGCACCGTAATCACCATTCGTATAACCGCTTCCTCCGGAATAAGTAAAGTCTGTCGTATCGTTACTTTTTGTATTGAAGTTCACAACCTTCAAGCTGACAGAACCTGCCGACCTTGCGGAAAATAAAGCAATCCCGCTATCCGGCAGTACTTCTTCATCATTTTCATCTACTGTACCATCAGTCTCACCCACCTCATAGATACTGCCGTCTTCATCCATGGCAGTAACCGTCTCAAGCCGCTGGCTGTTCTCGTCCTGGAGACCTGATGATGCGGCATTCTCCCCCGTTTCTCCTGCCGCATAACTTTCCATGCCCGGCAATGCAGTCAAGATCAAAGACATGAAAAGCGCACATATCAGTAATTTGTTTTTCTTCATCGTATGTATACTTCCCTCCTTACACCTTATTAATTATTTATGATATAGATACTGATACAATCTTAGCTTAACATTATCTCTTACAATATGCAAGTCAATATTTCTTCAAATCGTATACAAGTATACATTTTGATGTATTGTTCATCATCGCATAAAAAGAAGACAGCAGTTTTTCCTGCTGTCTTCTTTTTATGCCGCTGGCCGGACTCGAACCGGCACGGATCGCTCCGCTTGATTTTGAGTTTTACAAACCATTCAGAAGTATCTGGAACATACTGGTGTTGAATGGTACTGAAAAACCGGCGAAAACCGCATAAATTCAAGTCCTTTCAGTCATTGGCAACAAATAAACCTTACAGATAAAGGATAATTGAAAAATTGCGGTTTGGCAAGTAAATTTTCCCGTTGGAGGGATATTAGGAGGGATGTGGAGGGATATTCATTACTCCCCTCCCGGCAAGATACTTATAAATATATTTATAGAAGAAAAGCAGTCAGCACCTATCACTGACAATCTGATATAAGGAGCTGACGAAGAATGAGGAATAAAGAATATTACGAAGAACGATTTAAGGATTATCCAGACCTTGTGAATTTGGAACAGTTCAGAGAAATGCTGGGCGGCATAGGCGACACCACCGCAAGAAAGCTCATGCGGCAGAACAAGGTCAAACATTTTTATATCCGCTCTACCTATCTTATACCAAAAGCAAATGTGATTGATTATGTGCTGGGTGAACATTATGCGGAGTACAAGTATTCCTTAAAAGTTCAGATATGATTTTTTAGGACGTTCAGAAATGAGCGTCCTTTTTTGTACCCAAAATGAAAGGAGAAAACAATCCATATGAAAAAGATACTCAACCGGCTGCTGGCTGGTTTCCTTAGTCTGGCAGCGGTGTTTACCACTCTACCGGCTTCACAGGTTCATGCTGCCGAGACGCAATACTGGACAGAGTCAGCAGAACGAGCCGGTCATATTGAAAAGGTGATGAACGACGGCTCTATCGGTTCAACCTTTAATGAGGGCATTATGAAAGTGGAGGGCGAGACAGCCTACTGTATTGACATCAACACAGACTTCCGCAATGGATACAAGACCAGAGCGGACGCAAGCACACGCATGAGTGCAGACCAGATCGCTGACGTTGCCCTCTCGCTGGAATACGTCAAACAGTATGCCGCCAGTCACAGCAGTCTGAATTATAAACAGGTCTACTTGCTGGAACAGTGTGTGGTCTGGCAGCGTTTGAGCGTTCATCTTGGCTGGCAGTGCGATAACGTCCGTGCTTCCTATGATGAAATCTCAAAGGCAGTACAGGACGAAGTCTACAGCGGTGCGAAAGCCTTTGTCAGTGAGAATAAAGGACGGTATGAGTGCGGCGGCTATATCTACTCCGGCGAGGGGCAGGAATTAGGTCAGTTCTGGGCGAAGCTGGCTGTCGGAAATGCCACACTGAAAAAGACTTCCAGTAATACCGGCATTACAGACGGCAACGGGAATTATTCAATCGCCGGTGCGGTTTATGGTGTCTATTCTGATAAAGGCTGCACAGAGCAGCTTGCCACCCTTACAACGGATACCAGCGGAAATACAGAAACCGTGGAGGTCAAAGCTGGTACGGTCTATATCAAGGAGCTGTCCGCTCCGGCTGGCTACAAGCTGGACAAGACTGTGTATCCGTTATCCGTGGAAGCCGGAAAGACCGCCACTTTGAGCGTATCGGATACGCCAAAGGTCATAGATACCCTTATCGAACTGTTTAAGATTGATATGGAGACAGGAAAAGCTACCGCACAGGGTAACGCTTCCTTAGAGGGTGCAGAGTTTACATGGAATTTCTATGCCGGATATTATACGGCTGACAACCTCCCGTCAGAGCCTACAAGGACGTGGACGACAAAGACACTCGCTGAAAAAGACAGCGACGGCACGGTTCACTATGTATCCCGGCTGGCTGATAAATATAAGGTATCCGGCGACAGCTTTTATACACAGGACGGAGCAGCCGTGCTTCCGCTGGGTACGCTGACCGTGGAAGAAACAAAGTCTCCCTCCGGCTATCTGTTAGAGGGCGCATATATGCAAGCTGCCGGAAGCGAAGAACAGATTACCGGCTTGTATATCACACAGATTACCGAGGACGGGGAGCTGGCTGTCCTTACCGGCAGCAATCAATTTTCTGTATCCGACAAGGTCATTCGTGGCGGCGTGCAGATACAGAAACGGGATTTAGAGACAAAGGATACCAAAGCACAGGGCGGCGCAACGCTGAAAGACGCTGCCTTTGAGATTATCACGCTCAATGACAATCCCGTGCTGGTAGACGGCAAGCTCTACAATAAGGGCGAAGTCGTTAAAACAATCCGTACCGGCATTGACGGTATCGCTTCTACTGCTGCGGACACGCTGCCATACGGGAAATACCGTATCGAAGAAAGCGAAGCTCCCGACGGTTATCTGACCGAGGGCGCTAAAGCGGTAGAGTTTTCCATCACAGAGAACGGGAAAATCGTGGATTTGACCGGCGAAGATACGTCCATCTATAACCAGATTAAGCGTGGCGACATTGAGGGTGTGAAGATTGGTGCCGGAACACATCAGCGTCTTGCAAATGTTCCGTTTCGGATCACGAGCAAGACTACCGGCGAGAGTCATATCATTGTGACGGACGCAAACGGTCAGTTTTCCACTTCTTCTGCATGGGTATCCCACAAGCAGAACACAAACGAGGGCAAGAACAGCGAGGACGGTATCTGGTTCGGCACATCAGAGCCGGACGACTCCAAAGGTGCGCTCCTGTATGACACCTACGAGATTGAGGAACTCCGCTGCGACAGCAACAAAGGCTTTCAACTTATTCCTGCCTTTGAAATCGTGGTATCCAAAGATAAGATAGTCATTGACTTAGGAACACTGACGGACGAATACGAGAAAGAGCTTACTATCCATACCACAGCCACAGGTGCGGACGGTGAGAAGTCCATCATTGCCGGTAAAGAGGTGACTATCGTGGATACCGTCACTCTTAGCGGTCTGGAAGTTGGTACAGCTTATCAGCTCAAAGGCTGGCAGATGGTAAAAGACGAAAATGCGGAGCTGCTCATTGACGGTAAACGTGTGGAGAATGATTATACCTTTACGGCTGACAGTGAGAATATGGAGGTTGAAATTGTCTTTACCTTTGACGCTTCCT
>DYCJ01000136.1:0-489 GCA_019418195.1 Clostridiales bacterium
CTCGTAGATACAGCCACCAGAGTGGAGCTTGCCGTATTGTAGATCGGATATGCCACCGAGTAGAACAGATTGTATGCCACCGCGATCCAGACCATTTTCATCACGCCCTCAAACGGCACAATGAACATCAGAACAGATGCCACCGAAAGAGTAAGCGCCGAGAGAAGTATCCACGGTCTTGCCTTGCCCGCCAGTACTTTCGTCCTCTCGATCAGCTGTCCGACGACCAGATTAGCTATGACGATCAGGATCGTCGAAAAAAGCTGCAGCGTTGTCAAAAATGTCAGGTCCAGCTTCAGGACATCTGTAAAATAGGTGTTCAGGATGCTGGTAAATATACCTGATGAGAGAAGACCGCCGACAGGTCCGATAAAATAGCCCAGCAGCATCTCGGGCGGACGTACATCCTTTCCTTTGATGAGGGAGGATGTCAGCGGTGTGTTCCAGAAGTTTGATTGGTTTTTCTGACTCATAATTCCCCTTTTCCTT
>DYCJ01000136.1:499-1172 GCA_019418195.1 Clostridiales bacterium
CAGTTTCCGCTGCCATACTCCGAGGCAGTTCCGTCCGGAAGTGTGACTGCACATTTGGTTCCCGCCGGCACCTCTATATCAAGACTAAATATTCCTTCTTCAATCTTCCAGTCGGATACGATCTTTCCATACGGGGAATCCGTGCTTCCTCTTGCAGATGTAATGCCGCCCCCTGCAAGCGGTCTGATGCGGAATGTCCGGTATCCCGGTTCTATCGCCTGGATGCCTGCAATCCTCTCATACAGGAACGCCCCCACCGCACCTGAAGCATAGTGATTGTATGATATCATCATATCTGTGCCGTCATCGCTGATCGGACACTCACCATTTTCATCAAGTCCGTCCCAGCGCTCCCAGATGGTTGTCGCTCCGGATTTCACTTCATAGAGCCATGACGGACATTTGGTATTCATGAGCATTTTAAATGCTGTCTCTTCCTGGCCGTTATCTGCAAGTGCAAATAAGATATAAGGTGTACCGGGAAAACCGGTTCCTATGCAGTAATCTGACCTGCCCGCCAGTTGTGCAAGGTTCTCTGCTGCTTTCTTCTGCGCATCCTCCGGAAACATTTTAAACCACAGCGGAAGTACATAAGCGGTCTGAAATTCCTCTTTCATCTTCCCTTTTCCGTCTGTGAACACAGAGACATAAGCATCCGCCACTTTATCTGAAA
>DYCJ01000136.1:1182-4907 GCA_019418195.1 Clostridiales bacterium
TCCGGCTTGTATTGTACAGACTGGCTGTTGCTGTCCATTTGCTCCTCTTCTGCCACTGGGACATCTTCGGGACATCCGGTGCCACCCAGTCGCCGAAATGGAGTACAGATGGTGTATTCCAGATATACCGGTGTTTCCCGACACCAAAGCCGGCCCAGAAGCGGCAGGCTTTTACATATTTCTTCATGACAGGATACATATCTTTTAAGACTTGTATATCTCCCTGAGCCATGTATTGTGCCCATGGCACCAGCACGCAGGCGTCGCCCCACCAGTCTACCGCCATAGCAGGCATAGTCGCAGGGAAGCCATATCCCTGGGCGGGGACTGTATTAGGGATCCCACCTGTTGGAAGCTGTTCTGCGCGGACATCGATGAGCCACTTTTTAATAAAACGGCTGATATCAAAATTAAAACAGGCTGTCGGTGCGAAAACCGCGATATCTCCTGTCCATCCCATACGCTCGTCACGCTGTGGACAATCCGTCGGTATTTCCACGAAATTGGATCTGCTGCTCCAGATGATATTCTTCTGAAGCCGGTTGAGCATCTCGTCAGAGCAGGTAAAGCCGCCAATTTTCTCGATATCCGAGTACAGAGCCAGTGCAGAGACTTCTATATTTTCTTCGCTGATCCCGCTCACACTCGCATACCGGAATCCCATATAGGTAAACCGCGGGCTGTACTCCTGCTGCCCGTCTCTGCACGTATATGCAGCTGTCGCTTTTGCCGTGCGCAGGAACTCTACATTCAGGCTGCCATCTTTGTTCAGGATCTCTGCATGCCTTACTGTGATGACCTGACCTTTCTTTCCCTGTATCTTGAGCTTTATCACTCCGGCAAAATTCTGTCCGAAGTCATAGATCAGTGTACCGTCTGCAAGTTTTGTGCGGGCTACCGGATGCATCTCCTCATGGGCACGCACCGGGCTGCTGTAATCCGCTCTCAGATCCGGTACAAATCTGAGCTTCTCAGGAGCAGCTTTTCTCCACGGGATTTTCTCCACATCCACAGATGCATCGTATGTCTCTCCATCGTAGATATCCGCCATCCGGTACGGACCATCTTCAGTCACTTCCCACGAATCATCTGTCCCGATCACTTCTTGCATACCGTCTTCATAAGTGATCCGGAGCTCTGCCAGAAATGCCTGCCTGTCTGCATCGTGCCGGTTAACCCTTGTAAATACGAATGAGCCGACTGCCCATCCGCCGGAAACGACCGCGGTCAGCGTATTATCGCCCGAAAGCATATCTGTCACATCATAGACCTGATACTGCATTTCATGTCTATATGATGTAAAACCGGGAGCAAAATACCGGTCTCCTGCTTTTTTCCCGTTGACAATCAGTTCATAGATTCCCAGTGCAGAGGCATAGATTTTTGCTTCTTTTACTTTCCTGATACATTTGAACTTCTTGCGGAACATCATGGGCACCGGAGACACTTTCTTATCTGTAAAACTGTACTCTCCGTCCGTGATCCACTCAGCTTTCCACGGCGTTTCCATCCTGCCGGTCTCAAATACTGTCTCCGCCTGTGCCTTCTCTCCTGTATTGTCCTCGGCTTCGACCCGGACCTGATACTCGGTAAACGGCTGAAGCTTATTTCCTCTGTACGGTATCAGGATCTGTGAATCCGTCTTCACAGACCAGCCGTTGACTGAGATCCTGGCCTGTTTCAATGTCACATTCTTCCGGTCACTCATAAGACGGAACGAAACCTCAGGATCCGGTCTGTCTGTCACACATCCTTCCGCCAGATGCTCCACTGTCAGTCTGCTGATCTTCAGCATTACTTTTTCCTCCCTCTCCTGTTCTCATTCGGCAGTCCCTTTCACTGCCGCTATCATAGCACCTCACCTGTTATGTGGATTAAAAAGCACGTGAATGGTCATTCTTTTGACGTGTTTTGTCTATTCCGCTTCAATCTCTGCCAGACCGTTCCGTCTCCCATCAGATACTTCTATGACGACAGGTTTTGCTCCGGCATTTTTTCCGGCTCTCACCACCGCCAGCGCCTCGCCAAAATAAGTATCCGTCCGGTCAGTGCAATATCCGATTTCATTGTACGGGCAGCCGTTCCCCAGCCCGAGGAGTTCGCCGTTCGTTACATTTACTTTCAGGATGCCACGTTCAAGGGGCTTTACCGTTCCCTCTTTATCCGTATACTGAAGCCGGATGAAGCACAGCCCGTCCGGTCTCACTGTCTTCTCCTCCGGCACTGCGCGCAGGATTGTCTCTTCTCCTGCTGTTTCCAGCATATTTCTTGAAATTTCTCTCCCACTTTCATCGAAAGCGACCGCTTCCAGTCTGCCCGGCTGGTATTCCACTGTAAACATAGTGTCGCACCGGTTCTTCATCTCTCTGCTTCCGATCAGTCTTCCGTTGAGGAAAAGATCCACTTTTGCAGCCCGCACATAGACTTCCACACAGGCTTTGCGCCCCTCGCAGCCTGTCCATGACCAGGATTCCAATGCATTGGTCATCTTCCATGCAGACGGAGAATGTTTCTCATCTGTATGGTTCACCGGCCGCACTGCAATGACCGGCTTATCTGTCAGTTCAAAAGCGGCTTTCGTATATCCGGCTTCCGCAAGAGGCTTCCCGGTCAGATCGATCCTTCCGCTCCCCGCTGTGATCCAGCCCGGTCCGTGGGAAAAGTCCGGTGCATAATCGCTGTACTCCCATGAGCCGACTCCTACTTCTCCGAGATAATCCATCCCTGCCCATACAAAATCGCCGATGATCCTGGGGTTCTTTTTCGCCATCTCCCAGAATAAATACGCATCCGAGCAGAAAGTCTCACTTCCGAGGATCAGCCTGTCCGGATATTTTTTCAGATCATGCAGATACCGCTTAATGCCGTAGTTGTATCCCGCAATATCCATGTTTGCAAAGGCATCTCTTGTCTTCACATCGCAGCCGTAAAATGTTGCTCCGGTCTTCATGAATCCGCTTCCCAGCATTCCTGCCAGATCGTTAAAGAACTGGCTGCCGACCGCTTTCTCTTTTTTCTTTCCTTTTTGAGCCTTGTTTTTCTCTGCCTTTTCCACTTCTTTCTTCGCCTTTTTATCGCTGTAGACGCCGAAGCCTATGGAACTTAAGAAATTAAAGAAAATATTGATCCCGCAGGTCACCGGACGGGTTTCGTCCAGGTGATGCAGATATTCTGTCATCTTCTTCGTAAGGCGTATCCCTTTGGGCTGCGCAGTCTCGGAGACTTCATTTCCCGTAGAATACATGACCACACAAGGATGGTTGAAATCTTTCCTGACCATATCTTTGAGATCCTGCTTCCACCAGTCACTAAAGTAATTGACATAATCATACTCTGTCTTATGGATATACCATACATCCACAAACTCATCCATCACGAGCATTCCCAGCCGGTCGCACGCCTCAAGCAGCGCCTTGGAACACGGATTGTGAGCAGAACGGATGGCATTGTATCCGTTTTCTTTGAGGATACGGATCTTCCGCTCCTCGGCCTCCGGATAGCAGCATGCCCCGAGCACGCCGTTATCATGGTGGATACATGCGCCCCGCAGGATGACACGCTCCCCGTTCATAGAGAAACCTTCCTCTGTGTCCCACCCGATCGTGCGGATACCGAATGTGACCTCCTGCTGATCGGTCTCCGCTACGTGTTCTGGTGTATCCGCGGTGAATTCAGCCTGCAGCCGGTACAGATCCGGTGTATCCACAGTCCACAGGCGGGCTTCC
>DYCJ01000136.1:4917-6936 GCA_019418195.1 Clostridiales bacterium
ACCGTCATCCGTACTGTACCTGTTCCGTCTGTGTGTTCCCTTACTCCCGCCACAATTTCTCTTGCACTGCGCTCTTCGTTTCCATCCTTCCGCGTTTCCTGTCCTTCTTTTCCCGGAATGATCCTGAGATCGAGAGTACCCGGACATGTGGTCCGGATCTCTGCCTCTATCACAGCCGGTGAAGTACTGATAGTTTTTACACGGATACCGTTCTGCAGAATACGGCCTTCCGGCGCTGTATACATCCACACCGGACGATAGATTCCTGCTCCCGAATACCAGCGGCTGTTGGGCTGATCCGCATTATGGGCGATCACACAGATCTGGTTCTTTTCTCCGTATTTCAGATATTTTGATGCATCCACAAAAAAGTCTGAATATCCATACGGGCGGAATACTGCTTTTTCTCCGTTCAGATAGATCTCTGCGTTGTGATATACTCCTTCAAACTCGAAGCCGACATACCTGCCGTCCCATTCCCCGGGGATATCAAATTCTTTTTCATAGATATAATCGTATCCCTCAAACCAACCCGTATTAATACCGCCTGCACTGTCCTGCGTCCGCTTCTCGAATATCATGGCGTCATGGGGAAGCCTTACCTCCTTTCCCGGTCCCTCTTCCTGTACACGTCTGTAAGTCCAGCCTTTATTAAAATCCAGCCTTTTCATAACTCGTCCTCCTGCTCCTTTCTCCTCTTTATCGGAGTTTCTCTCCCTTTTGTCTCCATTCAACTCATGATATCATATCATTTTTACTAGTCCGGCAGCCGCCAAAAACGCAGACCGTCGGAGTAATGCCGTAAACTGATCACGACAGTGCGCAAAATGGCAGATTCCCGGCTCTTGTATAATATTTTTCCTCATGGTATACTTTTAGAAGACATATGTTCTGACTGTAAAGGCTGTGTTCATACAACCTGAGCAATAAGGCGCACATACCGGAAGTAACACAGAGGGGGCTATCCTCTTTACTTTTGATACTCTGGCGCCATACGGCGCCTTTTCTTATGCAAGACAGCTTCGCAGCCAGGAATCTAAGGAGGTTTCTATGGAGACAAGAATCGCTCTCATCGGCATCATCCTTGAATCAAGGGAATCTGTCGATGAGCTGAACCATCTGCTGACCGAATACGGGGAATATGTGATCGGCAGAATGGGAATCCCTTACAGGGAGAAAGGGATCCATGTCATCAGCGTGGCGATGGATGCCCCTAATAATATCATCAGTGCTCTCTCCGGCAAACTGGGGATGCTGCCCGGAGTGAGTACAAAAACAATCTATGGGAAAAACATATGACACCGAATGACAGAGAACAGAAAGTAAAGGCGCTGATCGATAAGCTCTGCCTGACACGAAAGCTCAACCGCAGTGAATGGATCACACTCATACGGGAGCGGACACCTGCCGCCTCCGAATATCTCTTTGAACTGGCAAGGGCTGTACGTATCCAACATTACGGGCACAGCATCTATATCCGCGGGCTCATCGAGTTCACCAACTACTGCAGGAACGACTGTTACTACTGCGGTATCCGAAAAAGCAATCCAAATGCCCAGCGATACCGGCTATCCAAAGAAGACATCCTTTCCTGCTGTGAGCGGGGATATGATCTGGGCTTCCGCACATTTGTGCTGCAGGGAGGCGAGGATGGCTGGTTTACCGATGAGCGGCTCTGCGATATTATTTCTGAGATCCGCACACAGTTCCCCGACTGTGCCATCACCCTGTCCGTAGGCGAGCGTTCCTATGACAGCTACAAAAAGCTCTACGACGCCGGCGCCGACCGGTATCTGCTCCGCCATGAGACATATGATGGAAGGCATTACGGCAGACTTCATCCGCCTGCACTCTCAGCCTCACACCGAAAACAGTGCCTGTGGAATCTGAAAAAAATCGGCTATCAGGTTGGCACCGGATTTATGGTGGGTTCCCCGTACCAGACGCCGGAAAATCTTGCAGATGACATGCTCTTTCTTGCGAAATTAAATCCCCAGATGGTCGGGATCGGTCCCTTTG
>DYCJ01000137.1 GCA_019418195.1 Clostridiales bacterium
GTCCTGCGCCCGGAATAATATGTAACTCCGCCTGCGGCAGAAGCTCGCTAAGCTGTCTTGAGGCTTTCAAATTCGCCCTGTCCTTTTCTCCGCAGAGGATCTTCACCGGACATTTGACCTCTCTTAGCCTGGCGGTAAAGTTCAAAGAACGCATGGAATGACACAGACGGATCATATCCCATTTTGAAACACCCATATCCGAAAAAGCTTTTTCAGGCATACAACGAAATATGAAATTCTGAAAATCTATCAGCAGAGCAGGTGTCTTATACTGCACTCCGATCAAAATCAGTGAATCTACTTTTCCTTTGTGGTGAATCGCATAATCAAGGGCAAGCACTGCGCCAAGCGAAAGACCACATATTCGGAAAGCTTCTTTCACATCTGTATATCGTTTTTCAAAACCTGTCCGCAGTCCGGTATATGTCAGTTTCCCCTCCGGCAGTGCAGACAGCTCCGGACAATCCACGTCCGGCAATGACGCCTGACTCAGCACTGCATCCCAGTCATGCGCTGTCTGCCCCATGCCATGTAAAAATACTGTTTTCATTTCCAGCCGCCCTCTCTTTAGATTCTCCTCTTATCCTCTCTCCAATATCCCCACCGTCTTCCGATCACGTCTCCCCTTGTAATACTTCTCGATCACCCTCGTAAACACTCCTTCTCTTCCCTCCGCCGCTTCAAACAGCGTCATGCATGACAGCAGCTTCAGGTCATCCGGGCTGCCGAACACGCGATGAGGATCATCAGTATCCAGCTTCAGCAGAGCCTCACTGATCATCCTCAGGTTTCCTCCCAGATACGGGTCATTCAGGAAATCTTTTGCTTCCTCTAGGCTCTTGATCGCATAATATGCGGACATGCTGCTGAATCCCAGACCGTGGATCTGCGGAAAGATATACCACATCCAATGGCTCTGCTTGCGTCCGTTTTTGATCTCAGTCAGAGCAGTATCAAAGTCTCTCTTCTGTGCCTCTGTAAACCGCTGCAGATCACTCATCATTCTCAACTCCTTATATCATACTCTTTTACAGTCCGTTGTTATAGATATCATTGAGCACCGCCTGGGCATGCTCCATCTCTTTCTTCCGCATGATCTCATCCCGATCGCTTAAGATTGCCAGCATCTCATCCACCAGATCCTCGATCCGCGGGTTTGTCACACGGTAGAGATATCCGATCATCCTCGTTGCGGTGTAATCTGTGTTCATATTTTTATACGCGATCTCTGCACAGAACTCCTTCGGGTAGCCCCTGCTCAGCAGAAGTCTGTACAGCTCGTCCGTTCTCTCTGATGCCATGCTCTCACACCTTTACTTTCTCGAACCGGTATTTCTGCCTGATATCCGGATACTTTTCCCTGTCCACCTCACTCATGAACATGGCATAGGGCCTTGCGCATACTTTAAACGGCGCATAGAGTGCCTGGTAGATGACCAGCCGCTCTCCGGTTTCTGTGTGCTGGGCGAAAGCAAGCACTTTATACAGGTATTCTGATGTGTCGGAAGACACCCACTCTCTCTTAAAATGCTGCATAATGTCACCCACATAGATATCTCTTTTCAGTTCTTCCTCTTCTGCCTCTGGCTCCGGTTCTGTGTCCAGCTCCTGATATTCCTCTTTGTCAAGAGAAATCGGCACACCGGATTTCCCTGTGATATGTACGCCGCCATACCAGGTTCCCTGAATCTCGAAAATGTCTCCAATCTCATATTCTGAGTTGTATTCATCGTTTTTCTTTATAATTCTTATCCTGCTCATTTCGTCACACCTCTTAAAGAATTTTTTCGGAAGTCACTCGCTAAAACAGACATATCTGTTCATATTCCGCGTCTCCCTCTGCCTCTGTAGTCAGGATCCCTCTGCCGTCAAAACGGGGAGGGCCCCAGATCATCTGTTCCGCCTCCAGATGTCGCCCCCTCCCCGTTATCACAGTGGCCTTCTGGGAAGGGAAAACAGCTGCAGTCTAATCCGATTCACTACATATCTTCTGATCCAATTTCAGTACCAACCGTTTGATCTCTTTTGCTGTTTCACCATCCACATAATATCGTCCGCACATTGTCTTCTCCGTTTTCCTTCCGCAAAACTGTTTTAATCATACTGTATCTCTCCAAGTATTTCCCCCGCACAAAGCACCTGAAATTCATCCCCGAGCGTGATCAGGAACCAGGAAATATGAATAAATCATCTGATACAGATCCTGATGATCCCGAGCACCAACAGATGCACCGGATAAAACCAATAAAAGAACCATTTCGAAAACGTTCTTCCCCGTTCCATCCGTTTCCCATTATACAGCCACACAATCACAACTCCCGCAGCGAGGATACTGACAGCGGACATCAGAGCATATATAAGACTGAACAGTGTTCCTGCCGCGCCTCCGTCCGGATTGAAATTCATCAGTGCAAATAATGCTGCTCCGAGAAGATACGCATTTCTTATATTGCTCTTATTGCCTCCCGCCTTTGCAAACAGAACAGTAAAAAGAGGAGCCACAAGTGCCCAGTCAGAGAACAGTGATACGATAAACAGACCGGCAATAAGCAGGATTTTCAGAAAACTGTTCTCTACATAGTCCATGACCAGCAGTATGCAGAAGCATAGAAACAGCGTAAATATCATATTAAATCCGCAGAAGGATATGATCCTCGCCCCCGTATATACTTCAGAGAATGCAAGGCAGAAGGGGATTTCAGATATCAGTGCGAACAGCGCCAGACGACCGGCATACTTTTTCTTTGAACGTGTGTAATGGTATCCCTCCACAAGGAAATAACACATCACGGGAGCCGTAAAATAACCGATATCAATAAGGATTGTAAAAATCAGTGTCCCGGGTTCAAGAAAGATATTTGCGATATGATTCAGGATCATGGTGAACATTGCAATGTATTTGATCACATCACGGTTCAGGATCTTTATAGTTTCGGTCTGTTCTGTATGTATTGATCTCATGGTTCACTGTCCTTTCGTTTCGTATAATAATAGCACGTTTCTCTTTCCTCAACAATATAAAACCGCTCCGGCTGTCCGGTATGACAGTAAGCCGAAGCGGAAAACTATTCTTATTTATTTAATACTTTTCTTTTTTGCCAGCAGCACTGCTGCAATCGCAGACGCAGCCGGTACAGTGAGTACAATACCGAAAGTTCCGCAGATTCCCTGGGCAATTTCGATGGTCAGATAGTTGGAGTTAAAAAGCTGGGCCGGCTGTACCTGATAAGACAGAAATACAAGCAGTGTGATAAATGCACTTCCGGTGAATGCAAGTATCAGCGTATTTGTCATTGTACCTATCATATCTTTTCCCATCTCAATACCTGAACGGAACAGCTCTTTTGCCGTCAGTCCCTGATTGTGGGTATATACTTCGTACAGAGCAGATACGATCGACATTCCCGTATCCATGATCGCCCCTAATGATGAGATCAGTACTCCCGCAAAAAGAACATCTTTGATCTGCAGGCCTGTTTCCTGACTGATAAGCACAAGGCCTTCTGCTTCTGAACTGCTGAAGCCGTCAATATGCACCAACAGTGACATGATAAGGAAGAAAAGGAGTGAGCATATGACTCCTATAACTGTGGACAGAATTGCCGCCCATGTCTTTTCACTGTTCCCATTCAGCAGAAGCAATGTAACCGCCGTAGACAGCACACCGCAGATAATGCTCATCAGAATCGGTGAATATCCGGAGAATACCGCCGGGAGTACCATGTATACAATCAGGAACAGAGAATAAGCAAGCCCCGCTATGGACTTTACTCCTTTTCCTCCGCCGATGCAGATAACAGCTGCCGCAAGAACGATAAAGCAGCTTATCATCGGGACTGTTCTGTCATAATTGTATACCGTATAATACGGATCCACATCCCCTTCGGGCCTGTCTGCATTGATGATCAGTCTGGTTCCTTCTTCTGCATAAACATTATGTGTCTGTGTCAGATAATTCGTTACTTCTAATGTATTTCCTTCTTCTTCACCATTCAGCATCCGGACTTGCAGCACCTGTGTTCCCAGAGTAATCTCCAGATTCTCATCGTACTCCAGATTCTCAGATAAAACCTCCACTACTACTGCTCTTTCGTAGTGGAGGGTATCCGAGGCAAATCTGGAATAGGACTGAAAGCCGAAGTTCTGCAGAAGCACGGTCACAAGAACCGTCACTGCGATTATCAGAAGAACAATCGCGTTTTCCTTAATCCTGTTCCACACTTTTATTACCTTACTTTACTTTATTTTCAGATGTTTTTTCTTCTTCTCAGAAGTGCAGCTGCCACAGCGGCGCCCGCTGCTCCAAGCATGACGACTGCGGATACAAGAGTAGTTGTATCGCCGGTCTGCGGAGCGTTTTTACTGCCGGAATTTACGGAAGTGTCGTCGTTTACAGGCGTTCCTGATGTTCCGTTATCCCCGCTGTTATCTGGATCGGCTGCTCCGCCCTGATCTCCACTATTGTCCTGATCTCCGTTATTTCCCTGATTTCCGCCATTGTCGGTATCTTCCGTTTTGTTGATCGTAAATTTGTCCACTACGGTCATATCGTCTGCATAGTATGTTGTCATTGTGTAGGAAGTATCCGTAATGTCTATATCTGTGACAGTACGTCTGTAGGACTGATCCATTACAGCTGAAAACGGCGCTTCCGCAGCTTTGATATCATAGTATTTACTTCCGCTGGCTGAGTTTGCCGTCAGGTAAAGGACGCCTTCCGGGTTCGTTACCTCACTCTGTACTCCGGCTGATGTGTCAGGTGTTGTTCCGTTCATCATATATGTTCTCGTGTATACATGGTCATGTCCCATCAGTACGACGTCAATTCCCAGTTCATCCAGTACCGGCGGGAGCTCTTCACGTCTCTGAAGAATGTCGCTGTCATCCGTATGACTTGCTGTGGAGTATACGGAATGATGGAAAATAACCGTCTTCCATGTCACATCCGGATTGGCTGCTATAGCCTCTTCCATGAATTTCTTATGCTCTGCCGTAGACATATCATTGGAGTTGATATCCATGAAGAGTGTGTTATTATATACGAACCAGTAGTCTGTTCCGGCAGTGGTTGCACCGTATTCATCGCTTTCATTCGGAAGATTGAAATGCTCATTATATGCTGTACTTCCGCTGTCGTGGTTACCGATGGTCGTTACGCTTGCGAGTGAAGTGAATGCATCGTTTAAATATCCTGCATACTGTTCCTCATTGCTTGCTGTATTGACCTGATCACCCGCTGAGAAGAGGAAATCTGCGTCCAGTTTATTCTGGATCATATCCAGTGTCTCGTTCCAGCCTTCGATATCTTTCTCAGTAGTGCCTGCGCCGATCTGCGGGTCACCTACGAACGCAAAGCTGAATCCCTCATCATAGTCGCCTGTTGTGAAGCTGTATGTCTCACTTACTGTATCTCCGTTAACAACGCGGTATACATATTCCGTATTTTCTGCCAGATTTGAGAGCGTTGCCTGATTAGAGCTGAATCCCTCATCATTAGCCGGAGTAGCAGCTGCATTTACAACTGTATAGGAGGACGGGAATTCTCCGTCTTTCATGTCAGCCTTCTTTGCAAGCTGTACCTGACCTGCTTTGTCTGTGTCTGCATACCAGGTAAGCCCCCTGCTGCTCTCGTCCGAGCCCAGAGTCAGAATAACCGACTTCTGTACTACCGGCTCCGGCTGTGGTTCTTCTTCCGGAGTCTTATTGATCGTGAATGTATCAAGTACATCCATTGTATCAGCATAATATGTCGTCATTGTAAAGGCGGTATCTGTCACATCCACGTCTGTCACTGTACGCCTCTTAGACTGGTCCATCTTTGCTGCGAACGGTGCTTCCGGTGCTTTGATATCGTAATATTTACTTCCACTGGCTGAGTTTGCTGTAAGATAGAGGACGCCTTCCGGATCTGTCACCTCGCTCTGTACCCCGCCTGATGTGTCTGGTGTTGTTCCGTTCATCATATATGTTCTTGTGTATACATGGTCATGTCCCATCAGCACGACATCGATCCCCAGTTCATCCAGTACCGGCGGGAGCTCTTCACGTCTCTGAAGAATGTCGCTGTCATCCGTATGACTTGCTGTGGAGTATACAGAATGATGGAAAGCTACAACCTTCCACCTGACATCCGGATTAGCTGCGATAGCCGCCTGCATAAATTCCTTATGTTCAGCTGTTGAACGGTCATTGGAGTTGATATCCATAAACAGTGTATTGTTATAAACAAACCAGTAGTCTGAACCTGCTTCTGTGGTTCCAAGTCCGCTGCTCTCATTCGGAAGATTGAAATGCTGATTATACGCTGCACTTGAGCTGTCGTGGTTACCGATGGTCGTTACACTTGCAAGCGAAGTGAACGCATCATTTAAGTATCCTGCATACTGTTCCTCATTGCTGGCGCTGTTGACCTGATCGCCTGCCGAGAAGAGGAAGTCAACATCCATTTCATTCTGGATCGTATCCAGTGTCGCGTTCCAGCCTTCGATATCTGTCGCAGTAGTGCCTGCACCGATCTGCGGGTCACCTACAAACGCAAAGCTGAATCCTTCATCATAGCCGTCAGTAGAGAAAGTATATGTATCACTCACTGTATCACCGTTTACTACACGGTATACATACTCCGTATTCTCTTCAAGGCCTGACATTGTCGCCTGGTTTGAATAGAATCCGTTGTCATTTGAAGCGGTAGATACAGCATCTGCTGTCACATATTCTTCCGGGAACTGATCGTCTTTCATATCAGCAGCTTTTGCATACTGAACCTGAGCGGCAGCATCTGTATCTGCATACCAGGTGAGGCCGCGGCTGCTCTCATCGCCGCCAAGCGTAAGAATTACGGACTTCTGCTCCACGGCTTCTGCCGGTTCATTGTAATTGGCTGTCAGCTCCGAGAACTCAAAGTAAATATCAGAGCTCGACGCCCGGTCA
>DYCJ01000138.1 GCA_019418195.1 Clostridiales bacterium
AGAGCCTGCGGCGGCATTTCTCACGATCCTTCTGACCGGATTTGTAGTCCCGCTGCTTCCGTATCTCCTGGCCTTTGCCGCCGGAGCGATGATCTATGTCGTCGTAGAGGAATTGATTCCTGAAGCACAGACGGGGGCACATTCCAACATAAGCACGGTGGGAGTGGCAGCAGGATTCGTGCTCATGATGATACTGGATGTGGCATTGGGCTGAAAGTCCGGTGACCGGGATATCCACGCTTTATACAGAAACAGATGCGCGGATAGATATGGCAGAGGTGAAAAGTTATGCTGGATTACAGAATGGCAAAAGAGGAATTTGAGAAGTACCTGGACGACTATGACAGGGAGAATGACAAGATAAAACTCAAGATCGTGCATACCTATGGTGTGGTGGCACAGAGCACGGAGGTCACGGGGCGCATGGGGCTTTCCAAAGAGGATGTTTCTCTTGCGCGTATCATCGCACTTCTGCACGATATCGGGAGGTTTGAACAGCTTAAGAGATATGACAGTTTTATGCCAGATACGATGGATCATGCATCTTACGGTGTGCAGGTTTTGTTTGGAGAGGGGATGATCCGCAGATTCCTGCCGGAGGATGCGTGGGATAATATCATAGGGGCCGCGATCGCAAAGCACAGCGATTTTGTCCTGGAGGGGATAGAAGATGAACGGACATTTCTCCACGCACGTATTATACGTGATGCAGATAAGCTGGATAATTGCAGGGTCAAGCTCGTGGATGCGCTTGAGACATTTATGGGAGCGGATGCGGAAGAGATCGGCGCTTCAGCGATATCGCCGAAGATACGTAAAGATGCTTTAGAAGGAAAGAGCATCCTGTCGGCAGACCGGGTGACCCTTATGGACTACTGGGTCTCCTATCTGGCATACTTTTACGACTTGAATTTCCGGGAGAGTCTGGATATCGTGGAGGAGCATGATTATGTGCGGCGGATCATACACAGGATCCCGTACACGAATCCGGAGACAGTGGAGACCATGAAAGAACTGGAGAACTGTCTGGTGGAATATGTACATAAAGCGAAGAAATGAAAGGAAGAGCGCTGCGGTCATTCGCGGCGCTCTTTCAAGGTATATACGTCTTCTCTTAAATGCCTGAGAACAGGAATCTGTTCTCTCACTTCATCACACAGTGTCAGGTCTGTTTCCGTGATCCGTAGTTCTTCTTTCGCTTCCATCTGAGAAATCGTATTACCCCATGGATCAGTTATGATACTGTGACTCCAGGATACATAAGAAGAATCTGTATCTCTTGCCGGGGCGGTGCCGACGACAAAAACCTGGTTGAAGACTGCCTGGGAGCGGAACAGAAGCTCCCAGTGCGCAGGGCCGGTCGTCATATTGAATGATGCGGGAACAAGGATGACCTTTGCACCCTTTGCGGTCATAAGCCGGAACAGCTCCGGAAAACGGATATCATAGCAGACTGCAAGGCCCATGACACAGAATTCTGTTTCAAATACTGTGATGTCATTTCCGGGAGAGAGGACGGCAGATTCCTGAAAATGCTGTCCGTTTTTTACATTAATATCGAAAAGGTGCATTTTTCGGTGTCTGGCGATCTGCCGGCCATTCCGGTCAAATACATAAGCTGTGTTGTATATCTTCCCGTCTGAGTCTCTTTCGGGCATGGTGCCGGCAGAGAGATATATCCCGAAATCGCGGGCAAGGTCAGAGCAGGTCTTCCAGAGAGGACCGCCCTCCTCTTCTGCAAAAGCAGGAAAACATCCTACGTCATAGGGACAGCAGAACATTTCAGGAAGAGCGAGAAGTCCGGCGTTTTCCTCCGCGGCCTGTTCCGCCAGGGATTTAAGTGTTTCGGTAAGTTTTATTCTGTCTGTATATACAGGAATCTGCGCCTGTGCGATACGCAATGATGTCATGGCATGTCTCCTTTCGGCTCAGGTGTTTATTGTGCGGAATGTGGAACCTGTCAGTTCTGTAAAGAGTTCATTGTCGATAAAGGGCGTTTCTGTGAGCGGGATCTGAGTGCCATCTTCTATATAATAATATACTTCTTTTGTATGATATCCGGAGTCCTCTGACCAGCTTTCCGAGGGTGCGTGATAAAAGTAAGAAAAGGAACAGGTGCGGCCGCCGGCAGAAGTAAATGTGAATTCTTCGGGACTGCCTGTGACATCATAAGTTCCCTCACGGCTCAGTACCTCGTACAGACAGCCGAAAGTCATACTGTCCGAATATCTCAGAAGCAGCCCGGGATAGCACAGCTCCGTGCCGTCAGTGCGGGTGATGGTAAAACGATAATTTCCATTGGCGTTTACCGCATCCCGGAGCTGCTCCGGGGTGAACTGATCTGTCGCCAGCCTGTAGGTTGCTGCATATGTGGCAAATGCCTTCAGAGCGCTCTGCTCCAGGCTTTCTGTATTGTCTGTTTCGAATACGTATGTGTCACGATATGCGGTGCCATGCGGTGCAGAGGTATTGAGAAAAGTAAGAGGCTCCCGATAGGCCAGAGAATACTCTACACTGCAGGGAAATTCCTGTCTGGCGATATAGTCTTCCAGACAGTTTAATTCACTGCACAGTTCCCGGATTTCCCCATGCGTATCATAAATGCCGGATATGTCCAGCATATGCTGATGATTACTTTCCCTTATATCCAACCCGTCCAGGGAGCCCGGGTATTCTTCAAGGTAATGATCAAGATAATATTTTCCCATCTCAAGGTGATAGGTTGTTTCCATAGTATAATCCATAAACAGGTTGTAAGTCGGATGACTTATAAGCTCGAATTCAATTTCGGGCTTATCTTTTAAATGTGCGCTCCATACCCGGTCAGTATAGCCTTCTTCACTTTTGCGTTCTGTGTAATCCCTGGAGACAGCGATTGTTTCGTCAACAACATTTTCTTTGAACCATTCGGCGGCTTCGCCCCTCTTGTAATGACTGCAGCCGGAGAGAATTAAGATGCATGTCAGGAAAAGAAAGAATAAAAGAATTATTTTTCTGGCATAGTTATTCATAGTTACATTTCCTCCTTACAGAAATTTCAGCCTGCAGCAGGTGAAGATGCGGAGTTACGTACGATAAGGTCAGCGTGGAGCAGGACAGTGCCCAGCGGTACGCCGTTTAACAGTCCGCTCAGCGCATTGAATCCGCTCTTACCAAGCTGGATACGGTCCTGCCGCACTGTGGTGAGCGGCGGAGAGGTGTAAGCAGAGAGCGGGATATCATCGAAACCGACGATGCTGATATCTTTCGGTACCTGGAAACCTAACTGCTGGCACTGGGTGATCGCGGCGCTGGCGAATGTATCCTGGCAGCAGATGATCGCTGTCATCCCCATATCAAGAAAGCGCGGAAGGTGCTTTTCCATACACTCGGACAGATAATAGGAACATCCGGCATATGACGAGTCGGCTTTGAGGCCGTGGCTGCGCATTGCCTGAAAAAATGCCCTGTGGCGCACCTGCATGATATGAGAGCCGAGTGCACTGCTCAAATAACCGATTTTCTTGTGCCCCAGTTTTTTCAGATAGTCTATGGCGAGATCCATCCCTTCCTCGTTGTCAATGCCGACATATGAGATCATAGGATTGCCGACGATGTGGTTGTCATAGAGGACAGTTGGTGCATGGCAGTTGTGGAAATCATTCATCCAGGGTTCCACAAGGGAGAATCCGAGGAGAAAAGATCCGGAAAAGTCATGCTGCAGCATGAAAGCATCATATGAGATTTCCCGCTGGACATCCGCATCCACCGGGACAACAGCCACCTCATATCCCGCCGGCTCCGCAATCTGGCGGAATCCCATGATGATGTCATAGGCAAAATGATGGGGCTCTTCATATTGGATGTTGTTTCTCTGCACGATGACGCACAGTTTTTTTGCCGGCTTCTTATAGCGGCGCAGCTTAGTGTATCCGAGTTCGACTGCAGTTTCAAGAATTTGTTTTTGTAATGTTTCGCTGATGTCGGGAGCGTTATTCAATGCCTTTGAGACTGTGCTTTTGGAAATGCCCAGCTTATCAGCGATATCCTGTATAGTTATCATGTTGATTATTCCCCCTGATCATAGAAAAAACTTCTAAAAATATTATATAAAAAAATGATATTGAAATCAATGAGAATGAATGTTGGCTATAAATGGTTTAGATATGTTTCGTAAACTGGATAAAATATGCTGATCGATAATAAAGATGCACAAAATAAAGGGGCAAAAATTGTGCATAACAGATAAAATTTAAGTAAAAAATGAAATTAGATTGACGATTACTTCTGAAAAGCGTATGATATGAAACACCGAAACAATACGAAACTTATGTAAGGGAGGATGCAAGTATGAAGAAAAGAGCGGTGTCAGCGCTGACGGCGGTGGTTATGGTCGCATCGCTGGCTGTAACAGGGCTCACGGGATGTGGCAGCTCGGACAGTGATAAAGAGTCGGTGCGTCTCATGGTCTGGTCGCCCCAGGGAGACCAGTCAAAAGATAAAGGTGAGTGGCTGCAGACATGCTGTAATGCATTTGCCGAGGAACATCCGGAATGGGATATCACATTTGTCTACGGTGTGGCAGATGAGGCAAGTTCGGCAGGACAGGTCTCGCAGGATGCAGAGGCGAGTGCAGACGTATTCCTTTATGCTAACGACAATCTGACAACGATGACGGATGCAGATGCACTTGTGAAATTCGGCGGGAAATACAGAGAGGAGATTGAAGCAACCAATTCTCAGACCTCTCTGGATTCCGTGACAAAGGACGGAGAGATATATGGTGTTCCGTTTGCTATCAATACATGGTTTTTGTTCTATGACAAAAGTGTATTCTCTGAAGAAGATGTAAAGAATCTTGACACTATGCTGGAGAAGGGTGTTGTGTCTTTCCCGTTTACGAACTCCTGGTATCTGCCGGCTTTCTACATCGGAAACGGCTGCACACTCTTCGGAGACGGAACGGATGCATCGGCAGGAGTTGATTTTGGCGGCGAGAAAGCACGGGAAGTGACGGATTATCTTATCGATCTGGAGTCCAATCCGAATTTCAGGATTGATGCGGACGGCTCCGGTATCGCAGGTATGCGTGATGGCAGCATCAATGCAATGTTCTCCGGATCCTGGGATGCAGGAGCTATAAAGGAGGCACTTGGAGACAATATGGGTGTGGCAGCGCTTCCGACTTATACACTGAACGGTGAAGAGAAACAGATGTATGCTTATGCGGGTACAAAGGCCGTAGGTGTGAACGCGCAGAGTGATTATATGGTACAGGCTGTGGAACTGGCTATTTCCCTTGCAAATGAGTATTCGCAGAGACTTCACTATGAATTGGAGGACGTAGTTCCATGTCATACAGCTCTTCTCGAGGATGAGGAAATTATGTCGGACGAGGTTGTGGCAGCGATCAACGACACATTTAACCGCACATCGATCCTGCAGCCGAACCTTGCCGAGATGAGTAACTGCTGGACGCCGGTGGAAAACATGGGAAAAGGTATCCGAAACGGCTCGATAACTCATGAAAATGCCGCGGAGCAGACTGAGCAGATGAACGAAGCAATGAACAGTGATGGAATCTGAGAATGAGGTGATGAGGATGGGAATATTGAAAAAGAGAGTAAATGAGTTTCCGACCCCTTATACATGCACAAAAGCGATCCGCGAGGGCGGGCTTGAGACAAAGCTTTCCATGGTGCTGATGGGATTTGGAAATATCGTCCACGGACAGATCATAAAGGGGCTTCTGTATCTGGCCGTGGAAGTGGCATATGTCGTTTTTATGGTAATGACGGGCGCACACTGCCTTGCGATGCTTCCTTCGCTTGGAACTGTTGCCCAGGAGGAGATATGGGACGAAAGCCTTCAGATCTACACTTACACAGATGGCGACCAGTCCATATTGATCCTGCTCTTCGGCGTGGCAACTGTGCTGATCACATTTCTTATGATATGCGCATGGAGAGGAGCTCTCCGCAGCGCATACAAGGCCGAGTGCCTGGCAAAAGAGGGAAAGCATGTCAACAATTTTGCTGAAGATCTCAAGACACTGCTCCATGAGAACCTGCACAGGCTGCTCATGACGCCTCCGATGTTCTTCATCGGTGCTTTCACGATCCTGCCGCTGATCTTCATGATCTGTATGGCATTTACCAACTATAGTAAGATCGACAGTCATCTGATGCTCTTTGACTGGGTGGGACTTGACAACTTCAAGGCACTGTTTGATTCGTCAAGTATCCTCGGAAGTACATTCTGGTCCGTGCTCGGATGGACGCTGGTCTGGGCGTTTTTTGCAACGTTCTCCAACTACATATTTGGTATGATCGTTTCGCTGCTGATCAACCGCAAAGGAACAAGGGCAAAAGGATTCTGGAGATTTTGTTTCGTGCTCTCCTGTGCAGTCCCGATGTTCGTCTCCCTGCTGATCATGAGGACGATGCTCCAGCCTGAGGGTGCCATCAACGTACTTTTAAGAAATCTCGGACTGATCGCCCAGGACGCGAGTCTTCCGTTCTTCACGGACCCGACGTGGGCGAGAGTTACTGTCATCGTGATCAATGTATGGGTCGGCGTACCTTACACACTGCTCCAGCTTACAGGCGTACTGCAGAATATCCCTGCAGAACTCTACGAAGCAGCGCGTGTGGACGGAGCCAATGCGGTTCAGATCTTCACAAAGATCACACTTCCCTACATGCTGTATGTGACGACTCCGTACCTGATCGTTACCTTTACCGGAAATGTCAATAACTTCAACGTTATATACCTTCTGTCCGGAGGAGATCCCGTTACAGACCTGTCGTCCACGGCGGGCAAGACAGACCTGCTTGTCACATGGCTGTATAAGCTGACCATTGACAAACAGTATTATAACATCTCGTTTTTGACAGTTAGAGGCAAATAACAAGTGCCACAATCCTTGAAAACAC
>DYCJ01000139.1 GCA_019418195.1 Clostridiales bacterium
CCCTCGATGCACTGACGGCGGAGGAAGTCTTCTACATGGCGACAAAAGGCGGCGGAGCGTTCTTCGGTAAAGTGGGAAGCTTCGAGCCGGGGTATGAGTTCGACGCAGTCGTACTGGATGACAGCCGTCTGAAGCATCCACAGCCTCTGGATATCAGGAGCAGACTGGAGCGTATGATCTATCTGGCGGATGAGCGTGAGATCCGGGCAAAATATGTGAAAGGGAAGGAAATCGGGAGGTGAGTATATGGCAGAAAAGGATACTGTCAGGAAAGACCATGTGATCGGTAAGAGCGTGAAACGTGTAGATGCATTTGAGAAAGTAACCGGCCGCGCAAAGTATACGGATGATCTGTGCGACAGAAATGCATATGTGGCGAAGGTGCTCCATTCCACGATCGCTCACGGGTATGTGAAGTCTGTTGACACGTCTGAGGCAGAGAAGATTCCGGGTGTGGTCAAAATTGTCACATGTTTTGACGTGCCGGAGTATTATTTCCCGACGGCCGGACACCCGTGGTCAACGGAAGAGGAACATCAGGACGTGGCAGACCGGCTGCTCTTAGAGCGGCACGTCAGATATTACGGAGATGACGTGGCTGCCGTGATAGCGGAAAATGAAGTGGCGGCATCTCAGGCGCTGTGGGCGCTGAAAGTGGAGTATGAGGAACTGCCGTTTGTCCTTGACGTACACAAAGCGATGGAGGACGGCGCCCCGCAGATACATGAGAAATATCCCAATAATATCCTGAAACACACGTCGATCCGGAACGGAGATTATGAGAACGCCATAAAAGAACCCGGGCTCACCAAGGTAGAGGGATGGTATCAGACTCCGACTGTGCAGCACTGTCACATAGAGAATCCGGTCTGCTATGCCTATATGGAGCAGGGGAGGGTCGTCGTCGTTACCTCCACCCAGATCCCTCACATCTGCCGGCGTGTAGTCGGTCAGGCGCTGGGGATACCGTGGGGGAAAGTCCGTATCATCAAGCCGTACATCGGCGGTGGATTTGGAAATAAGCAGGACGTCCTCTACGAACCGCTCTGTGCTTATCTGACTACGGTGGTAGGCGGAAGAACGGTCAAAATGGATATTTCCAGGGAGGAGACATTCGCATCTACAAGAGTACGGCATGCGATCCATTTCCACATTATCTCGTATGTGAGGCCGGATGGCACATATGCGGCCCGTAAATTTGAGAGTTTCTCGGATCAGGGCGGATATGCGTCCCACGGACACAGTATTGCGGCGAAAGGTATGGGGTGTTTCCCGCAGCTCTATCCGTGCCCGAATATAGAGGCTGATACATATACAGTATTTACAAACAAGGCGGCTTCCGGAGCCATGAGAGGCTATGGCATTCCGCAGGCCATGTTCGCCATGGAGAGCCATACCGATGATGTGGCCCGTGCCATCGGAGTACCGCCGTATGAGTTCCGCATGAAAAATGTCATGCCGAAGGGGTTCAAAGACGGGTTTTCGAAAAATGTAAACTATTATGATACATTCCGGGAATGTATGGAGAAGGGAAGAAAAGAGTTCGACTACGACGGGCGGCTTGCGAAATACTCTCATCAGACGGGAGATATCCGACGCGGTGTCGGAATGTCCGTCTTCTGGTACAACACAGGTGTATGGCCCATCTCCCTTGAGACATCCGCGTGCCGTATGGTGCTCAATCAGGACGGCAGTATCCAGGTGCAGGTAGGAGAGACCGAGATCGGACAGGGCGCGGATACGGCCTTCGCGCAGATGGCGGCGGAGACGGTGGGGATCCCGTTCGAGATGGTGCATGTCATTTCCACTCAGGATACGGATGTGACTCCGTTCGGAACCGGCGCATACGCCTCCAGACAGACTTACATGGCGGGATTCTCTATCCGTCAGACCGGGGAACTTTTGAAAGAGAAAATCATAGAGACAGCCCATGATCTGACTCGTCAGATGAAAGAAAATCTGGATATTGTAAACGGAAATATTGTCCGTATAACTGACGGCGAGATTCTCATGTCCCTTGGCGAGCTGGCGACGGAGAAGCTTTACAGTCTGACTGACAACGGGCATCTCACAGCGGAGAGCAGCTATCAGATCAAGAATAATGCATATTCCTTCGGATGTACATTTGTGGAGGTGGAAGTCGATATTCCGGGATGCAGGGCAGAGGTGACAGATATCCTGAATGTCCATGACTGCGGACGGCTGATCAATCCGGCGCTTGCCGAAGCTCAGGTGCATGGCGGCATGAGCATGGCGATCGGATATGCGCTTTCAGAGAAGCTGCTCTATGATGAGCGGACAGGAAGACCGCTGAACAATAACCTTCTGGATTACAAACTCTCAACATTTATGGATCATCCGGATCTCCACGCGGCATTTATCGAGAATTATGAGCCGACCAGTGCATACGGAACGAAAGCACTTGGGGAGCCGCCGGCATGTTCACCTGCTCCGGCGATCCGAAATGCAATCCTGCAGGCGACAGGCGTGGCGTTAAATGAGATACCGATGAGACCGCATCTGCTGTTCGACGAGTTCCAAAAAGCAGGACTGTTACGATCTGATCACGGCGGAAATGAGGTGAAAGATTATGTATGATATGAAAGCGCTGTATGAGGCAAAAAGTGTGGGGGATGCGGTCAGGCTGCTTCAGGAGCATCCGCAGGCGCAGATCATTGCAGGCGGCAGTGACGTGCTCGTCCAGATGAGAGAAGGAAAGCGCGCCGGGGTAGAACTGGTGAGCATATATGGCTTGGACGAACTGCGCGGCGTGACAATAGAGAAAGACGGAACCATCCGGATCGGATCACTGACGAGCTTCTCCCATATCACGAAAGACCCGCTTATTCAGAAGTATATAGCTGTGCTCGGTGAAGCGGTGGATATGGTAGGCGGTCCCCAGATCAGAAACATTGGTACGATCGGCGGGAACACATGCAACGGCGTGACTTCTGCGGACTCGGCGTCCACTTTGTTTGCGTGGGACGCACGGATCGAGCTGACAGGGCCGGAGGGCGTGCGCGTGCTTCCGATCAGGGATTTTTACATAAAGGCAGGTAAAGTAGATATAAGGCCCGGTGAAATCCAGACCGCGATCCTGATTCCGAAGGAATCTTATGAGGGCTATGCCGGTCATTATATTAAGTACGCAATGAGAAATGCAATGGATATCGCTACACTGGGATGTTCTGTAAATGTAAAACTTTCTGATAACAAGAAAATATTTACAAATATTCGTATCGCATATGGAGTTGCAGGGCCGACCCCCATGCGTGCGGTACATGCAGAAGAGGCCGGAAGAGGACTTGAGGTTACAGAGGAGAGCATTGAGAAGATCAGCGACACTGTACTCGAAGATGTAACGCCCCGCGACAGCTGGAGAGCAAGTAAAGCATTCCGTGAACATATCTCAAAAGTTCTTTGCAAAAAAGCTCTGCGTGAGGCGGTCAGAAGAGCCGGCGGCATGACTGCGGAACAAAATCCGGCGGCTTCGGACAGTGAGACGGCCGGGCCCGCGGAGAAGAAAGAACAGCCGGGAGTGGAATCAGGAGCATCCCGCCATACGATCATGACAGATCCCGAGAGCGGAAAGCAGTATAAACTGGTGCGCTGCCGTATCAACGGTATGGAGCGTGAGACGATGGTCGATGTAAGAGCTTCGCTCACTGATATGCTTCGCAATGATTATTCCCTGACCAGTGTCAAGAAAGGCTGTGAGGTGGGCGAGTGCGGCGCCTGCAATGTGATCATCGACGGAGAGTGCTTTAACTCCTGCATCTATCTTGCAGTGTGGGCGGACGGAAAAGAGATCCGCACTCTGGAAGGACTGATGGGGCCGGATGGCGAGCTCTCAGATATTCAGCAGGCTTTTATCGATGAGGCGGCAGTACAGTGCGGATTCTGTACACCGGGTGTCATCATGAGCGCCGTTGAGATCCTTGAGAGCGGCAAAGAGTACACGAGAGATGAGCTCAGGAAGCTGCTCTCCGGACATCTGTGCAGGTGTACGGGATATGAAAATATCCTGAATGCCGTGGAGAAGACGATGAAGAAGAGACTGGGGAATACAGATAAAATTAATTGAAGTATTGGATTTGTCTTATTAAAGCAGACAGCAGGATTGTAGTAAATCTGATTTACAAGAGAATGCCGTCTGCTTTTTCTATTGCTTTTTTCTTTTCTGGCAATTAGCATAAAATCTGTAACACTTCCGCATCTCGTGAGTTAATAAGGTGAAAGGGGGAGAAAGGCATGGATTTCGAACGCATATACCGTATGTATTTCAAAGATGTATTCCTGTATCTGCGGGCCCTGTCAGCCGACACTGACACAGCGGAAGAGATCACTCAGGAAACGTTTGTGAAAGCGCTGAGATCGATCGACACTTTCGACGGCTCAAAGGATATCAGGGCATGGCTGTTTACGATCGCCAGAAATACATATTACACATACTGCAGGCGGCAGGCCAGATATGCCGATGAGGAACTGTCCGAAAATGAGCCGGACATACGGCCTGATTTTACAGAGCAGTTTGCGGACGAAGAGCGTGCCCTTCAGATCCACCGGTTCCTGCATGGTATGGACGAGCCCTATAAAGAGGTCTTCAGCCTGAGAGTGTTCGGGGAACTGCCTTTCGAGAAGATCGGGGCGATATTCGGGAAGAGTTCCGGGTGGGCGAGAGTGACGTTCTACCGTGCCAAGAAGCAGATCATAGAGTATATGGAGGTGACGGAACATGAAGAAGATAAGCTGTAACATTATTAAAGATATACTGCCGCTCTATCTGGACGGAGTGGTGAGCGACGATACCAGACAGATGGTGGAAGAACATCTGAGGACTTGTGATCAGTGCAGGGAGGAGGCTGTGACGCTGAAGCAGGATGTGGTCCTGCCTGCCAGTAAGAGTGTACGGCTCGCAGAGACAAAAGTGGTGAAAGGATTGAAAAGGAAACTTTTCAGGAAGAAATTCCTTATATCTGCAGTGTCAGTCATCATAACGATCGCTATATTGGCAGGTATTTATTCCTACATGGTGATGACGGAGACATGTGTGCCTTACAATAGTGGAAAGGTGCAGATAGAAGAGGAAAACGGAGCATTGTATGTAGTCTATGAAGGGGACGATCTGGGCGGCACAGTCAGCTTTGATCCGATGAAAGTCAATGTTGACGGGGAAGAGGAGACGGTATTTTCATTCTATTGCTATACAACCCTCTGGTCTGAGTATGTTGAGCCTTTATTTGACGATGAGACTGAGCAGACCCGGAAAAAGCTTATGTACGTGGGCGAGGAAGATGAGATAGACAGAGTTTATTACGGGCAATTCAACAGCGATGATCCGCTGACGCCGGACTATAACTACGCTTCTGTACTTGCCGGACCGGATATGGAAGTTGTGTGGGAAAAGTGACAGAAACAAAAAGAGGACATCCGATCAGTACATGGCATAACTGTCGGATGTCCTCCTTTTTATGATGTTGGGGGCAAAAGCCCCCAACTATGATGCCTACGGATTGTTCCGTGCTGCGCACTCTCACAATCCTGCCCAATATTCGCATATCGTGGGATATACATCCCACTTTTATGCTCATATCGGGGCGGGCCCCAAGGTCCTTCACCCACCTATGAGCAAGCTCATGTGGGTGAAGGACCTTTTGACCCTGGCATCATATTATATATTTTAGGAGTTTGATGATTTGTTTTACAGATGAATCCTTGTACCGGTCTTGCCGAGGATTCCGTCTTTTGCTTTTTCAAGCAGTGTGATGAGAGCCTGTCTGCCCGGCTTTGATTCTGCGAATTCAACAGCCGCCTGCACTTTCGGGAGCATAGAGCCTGGTGCAAAATGTCCCTCATCTATGTACTGTTTTGCTTCGGCCACGGTAATGTCGCCGAGCCATTTCTCGTCCGGTTTCCCGTAATTGATAGCTGCTTTCTCGACAGCAGTCAGGATGATGAGGAAATCAGCATCCAGTTCTTTTGCCATCAGGCAGCTTGCAAAGTCTTTGTCGATGACTGCACTGGCGCCTTTTAAGTGGTTGCCCTGACGTGTGACAGGGATACCGCCGCCTCCGCAGGCAATGACAACGTCGCCGGAGTCCACCATGTTGCGGATCGTTCCGATCTCGATGATCTCCTGCGGTTTCGGGGATGCTACCACACGGCGGTAACCGCGTCCTGCATCTTCCTTCATGATATAATCATATTTCTCTGCCATTATATCAGCCTGTTCTTTTGTCATGAAACGGCCGATCGGTTTGGATGGATGCTCAAATGCCGGATCATCGGGATCCACGCGCACCTGCGTGATCATGGTCGCTACCGGAATATCCGTGATCCCTCTGTTTAAGAGCTCTTCGCGGAGCGCATTCTGAAGATCGTACCCGATATACGCCTGACTCATGGCAACGCAGACAGAGAGCGGCGTGTTCGGCTGCTGCGGATCTTCGTGGGTAAGTGCGATCATGGCGTTATTTACCATGCCCACCTGAGGGCCGTTGCCGTGTGCAACGACGACCTCGCAGCCTTCCTGGATCAGATCCACGATAGCGCGTGAAGTGATCTTAACGGCTTTCATCTGTTCCGGCAGAGTATTGCCGAGGGCGTTCCCGCCAAGGGCAATGACGATACGTTTTTTCTTTTCCATAAGCTGCCCCCCGGAATCAGCCTTCTTTTACAGCGGCGATCGTCTCTACTTCACAGAGGACTCCCTTCGGAAGAGCCTTTACAGCAACGCAGGAACGTGCCGGATTGCCTGTGAAGTATTTAGCGTATACTTCGTTGAATGCAGCGAAGTCAGCCATGTCTGCAAGGAAGCAGGTTGTTTTTACTACATCTGTGAAAGATGCGCCCTGGCGCTCCAGAAGAGCGCCTACATTTTTCATAACCTGCTCAGCCTGCTCTGTGATGT
>DYCJ01000014.1:0-16955 GCA_019418195.1 Clostridiales bacterium
GCCAAGAACTGCGCCGAGTTCGTCCGGATCGGGAACGAGGATGACACCGAGAGCGGTGTTCCCTTCACAGCAGGAGAGCGCCAAAAGCTCTGGGATCACAAGGGCGAGCCTTTTGTTGACACTATACTGATCTACCACGACGATGCGCAGGACATCAACGAAAGAATCTATTCCCTCATAACCACAGAACAATTAAGACAAGAACTTGAAAAGATTTAATTTTATGCATGAGTATGACCTCGACCGCCGTACTCATGCATTTTTTTGATAGTGTTTCGTTAGTATCACCAAAGCATGAAAAATAGCGCCTCACCCGGTCAGTGCAGCGCTATTTTTCTTCCTTGTTAAATATATTATAGGCAATATTTCAAAAACGGTTCCCGCAAATTCATCTTTCACACAGGAACTGCCGCAGGCACACTCAATGCCATGACGTCCGGCCCGATCTTTAAAACATCCCTTTCAGAGCCGGATAGAATTTTCTGAACATCTGGTACTTTTCTTCATACTTCTGTACCAGCTCTTCATCCGGTTCTTCTGTTTTCACAACTTTTACAAGCTTCTTCGCAGCTTCTTCCACTGAGGAATACACGCCGCATCCGACTGCGGCAAGGATTGCCGCGCCGTATCCCGGTCCTTCTTCACTCTCGATGATGTCCACTTTCATATTCATCACATTAGCGATGATCTTCCGCCACAGCGGGCTCTTCGCTCCGCCGCCGCAGATTTTTGTCCTCTGCGGATCTACACCAATGCTCCGTGCCACTTCAAGAGAATCTCTCAGACCGAACGCCACGCCCTCAAGTACAGCAAGCGTCATATCCTCACGGCTTGTGTCCATACTCATACCGATAAATGCTGCTCTCGCATCCGGATCATTATGCGGGGAACGCTCGCCCATCAGATAAGGCAGATAGAAGACATGGTTTTCACCAAGCCTTGTGATCCCCGACTGCTCTCCACTATAATCTGTCGTCTTCAGGATCTCATCCATCCACCATTTATTACAGGACGCCGCACTGAGCATACATCCCATGAGGTGATAATTACCATCTGCATGGGCAAATGAATGGAGTGCATTATTCTCATCCACTCCGAACTTTTCGCTGGAGATAAAAAGCGTCCCCGATGTTCCGAGTGAAATATTACATCCACCGTCGCCTACTGTTGCAGTGCCGACAGCAGCGGCTGCGTTGTCTCCTGCTCCCGCGATCACCTTTACGTCCGTGGACAAGCCCAGTTCTTCTGCAATCTCCGGTTTCAGGCATCCCACCGGTTCCCAGCTCTCATACAGCTTCGGGAGCTGCTCTTCCGTAATGCCGCAGATCTCCATCATTTCCTTTGACCAGCACTTATGCTCTACATCAAGCAGTAACATACCGGATGCATCCGAATATTCCGTGCAGAAACTTCCGGACAGCTTATATGCAAGATAATCCTTCGGCAGCATGATCTTCACTATTTGGTCAAAATTGTCCGGCTCATTTTCTCTCATCCAGAGGATCTTCGGCGCGGTAAAACCGGCAAAAGCGATATTTGCAGTGTATTTAGAAAGTTTATCCTTTCCTATAGTATTATTCAGATACTCAACCTGCTTTCCAGTACGTCCGTCATTCCACAGAATTGCCGGGCGGATGACATTGTCATCTTTATCCAGAGCAACCAGACCGTGCATCTGACCACCGAAACTGATTCCCTTCACCTGGCTCTTGTCGCACTCTGCAGTGAGTTCTTTCAGACCTGCCATGCTCTGCTCAAACCAGTCCTCAGGCTTCTGCTCCGACCAGCCGGGATGCGGAAAATACAATGGGTACTCCTTCGATACAATCTTATGGATCTTCCCGTTCTCATCCATCAGCAGAAGCTTAACTGCGGATGTTCCGAGATCGACACCGATAAAAAACATTGTCCTGTCCTCCTTTTCGGACGTAGCCAAACCTGATTTTACTACGTCCCCGAAAATTATCCCCACGGGTTCTCTGTCGGATATCTCACGCCTGCCGGCTGATTATAACCAATCTCTTCTACCGGAACTCCGATGTATTTAAATACTTCGAACAGCTCTTTTCCATAATGTCCGAATGCAACAGCACCATGATGCGGATAATTCTTCTCGATCAGCACGTGACGATAGAATCTTCCCATCTCCGGAATAGCAAATACACCGATGGATCCAAAGGATTTTGTTGCAACCGGAAGCACTTCTCCCTGTGCCACATACGCACGCAGTTTATTGTCCGATGTGCTCTGCAGACGATAGAATGTGATGTCTCCCGGCTTGATATCTCCTTCAAGCGTTCCCTGTGTTACCTCTTCCGGAAGTGAACGCGCCATAATGAGCTGATATTTCATCTCACATGAGGTCAGCTTTCCTGATGCCGTATTTCCACAGTGGAAGCCCATAAATGTATCTTTCTGTGTATACGGGAATTTACCCTCGATACTCTCTTTGTACATATCGGCCGGTACCGTATTGTTAATGTCGAGAAGCGTGACCACATCCCGGCTTACCACTGTTCCGATAAACTCACTTAAGCATCCGTAGATATCAACCTCACAGGATACCGGGATTCCCTGAGCTGTCAGGCGGCTGTTCACATAGCACGGGACGAATCCGAACTGCGTCTGGAACGCCTGCCAGCATTTTCCTGCAATGGCAACATATTTGCGATAACCTCTGTGTTCCTCGATCCAGTCTTTTAATGTGAGCTCATACTGAGCCAGTTTTGCAAGGATTTCCGGTTTCTTGTTGCCTGCTCCGAGTTCTTCTTCCATCTCTTTTACAACAGCCGGTATTCTCTCGTCGCCCTCATGTTTATTAAATGCTTCGAACAGATCCAGCTCGGAGTTCTCTTCGATCTCAACGCCGATATTGTAGAGCTGCTGGATTGGTGCATTACATGCAAGGAAGTTGAGCGGTCTCGGTCCGAAGCTGATGATCTTCAGATTGTTAAGTCCTACGACAGCTCTCGCGATCGGCTCAAACTCGTGGATCATATCTGCACACTCTTCAGCCGTGCCCACCGGATACTCCGGTATGTAAGCTTTCACATTGCGCAGCTTCAGGTTGTAACTTGCATTGAGCATACCGCAGTATGCATCGCCGCGTCCCTGCACGAGGTTATCCTGGGTTTCTTCCGCAGCCGCGATGAACATTTTCGGTCCTTCAAAATGTTTTGCAAGAAGCGTCTCTGAGATCTCCGGTCCGAAATTTCCGAGATATACCACAAGCGCATTGCATCCTGCTTTCTTGATGTCCTCAAGTGCCTGTACCATATGGATCTCACTCTCCACGATACAGATTGGGCACTCGTAAACTGTTCCCTTGCCGTATTTATTCTCATACGCATCGATCAATGCTCTTCTCCTGTTTACGGACAGGCTTTCCGGGAAACAGTCGCGGCTTACTGCGACAACTCCGATCTTCAATTCTGGCATGTTGTTCATAATAGATTCCTCTCTTTCTTTTCACCGCCATTGCGGTATATAGTACATACTCTTTGTTACCGTGTTCTTTTATGTCATCCCGTGATAACAATCACTGATATTGTTCCTACACTTCCGGATTTTCACCTTTCAGTCCGCAGAACGCGCCTTCAATACAGGCCTCCTCATGGGCGATCAGCCATTTGTTCACTGCGGTCAGCAGCCGGTTTTCCCCATCTTTCGCCGGTTCGAAAGTCAGATCCTCGTTGGTGCCTTTCGGAAGGACGATCACGCATCTGAACCCGCCTTCCTGCGCGGAACAGGGAGCATAGTGAAGCGTGGTTGCATAAAGCTCCACCGCTGTTCCCGCCGGCACGAAGAATGCCTCTGCTTTTGATGTATCATATGTATCGTCCTCTTCGATATCCTGCTGGCATCCGAGCAGAAGGATCAGATCTGTCACGGCAATGTCGATCTCCGAACTCCTGTGATACTCAAATGCATTCAGCTTGTGGTTGTCCCCGTTGCAGTACCCGATCTGGATCGGCAGCCCGCCGAAGCCCTTCCGGCATACATCAACTGCTTCCGGCAGGACTTCCATTGCCTCTACAGACGGTACATAAACAACATCCTTCGGCAGCGGAGTGTGCTCCATCTCTTTTAAGATCTTCTCAAAAGAGAATTCTGTGACCACTTTTCCGTATTTGCCGAAGGATGCATCCGTCAGTTCCTGAATCTTCATGTTACGACCTCCTTACATTTTGACTTCTGCACATATGCCCGGTATATCCTATCGGGGCATGTGTCCGTCATCTGTCTTATGAGGTCATTTTATCACCTTTACTATCTGTTATCGACCAAATAATTAGCCTTTTAATGCCCATTTCTTATCTTTTTATTTGTTGTTTCCTATCCGCTCCCGGAGAACTTCTTCCATATCTGTCTTGATCCGTGCGCTGTACTCACTCGGTACCATCCCGTATTTTTTCTGAAATGCCCTGGCAAGCGCCTTACTCCCGGAAAACCCGTTTCTCAGCGCAACTTCCGTGATACTGTACCTTCCGCTATCCAAATCCTTCAGCGCATAATCCAGACGGATGCTCTGTACATAACTCTTAAATGTGATCCCCGCATATTTACGGAACATCCGCGAGAGATAATTCGGCGAATAATCAAAAATCCCTGCCACTTCCTCAAGCGTAAGGTCTCCTGTATAATTTTCTTTTATATAGGAAGTGATCGCAGACAGCTTGTTAAGATTTTTATTCTTGCGGACAAAAGCCTCGTCAACTTCTGTCAGCCTGTAATCCTTCACGAGCAGATACATGATCTGATAGAAAATGCTCTTCATCTTCAGGTCATAACCGCAGGCTTTTCTGCAATAGACCCCGTATAATTCCCTGACAAGTTCCATAAAGCGTTCATCTCTTCTGCCCGGCTCATGGGAAAACCATATAAACTGCTCCCCGGTAAAGTAATCTTCGAATAATTTCAAAGGGATCTGGAGCACGATCGTCTCATTGGGAAGAGGGGAATCAACGGAATGCACCTCATTGGAATTCACGATCATAAAATTATCCGGCGTCAGATGCCATCTCCTGTCATCGATATGGAATTCCAGTTCTCCGGAACACACCGCGAAGATCTCGATCGATCTGTGCCAGTGTCTCTCCCTGTAGTAGTTTCCCCCGCTGCCCTCAAAAATAAATAGCTTAAACGGGAATCCCGTTTCCGGAACTATAAGTTCATGTGAAACTTGCATGATCGTATCCTTTCTTTACTCCGGCGCCTGCTGATCCAGCTCATATCCGCCCGGCTCCAGCGCCTTCTCTGCCTTTTCCAGAAATTCCACATTTTTCTTCTCTGTATTATTCAGGACAGAACTGCTCTTCTTATCAAATTCCTCGGCAGAATATCGCCCCTTATACCACGACTTGCTTTCAAAATAGTCCCTTAATTCCTTTGATTCAAATTTCCTGCCATGTCTTGCAAATATCTCATTTCTCGCATAGTTGAGCTCTTTTGCCGACAGTCCCTCTATATCTGCATCTTCGAGCACTTTCCGGCTGCTGTCCGGAATGATATAGTCACGATCCGCCGCAGTCTCATCTTCCTTATCTTCCGGCAGTTCCGCCCCCGCGATCTGTATCTGTGACCTGGTCTGCATCTCTGCCGCCTTGGGCTGGACTGCCTGAAGCACTGCTTCCGCACGTTTCAGTCCGGAAGAACTGTTGTTCCCGTACGGCCACAAAAGGAGGATTGCCATTGCGGCCAGCGCCATCACAAGCATGAGAGCCAGCAGGGCGCATATTCCTTTCCAAACCGCTTTCTTTGTCATCTCATCCATTGCAAGCTCTCCTTTCCCCCGATATCAGTACCACCATACTGTCGGTATCGAAATTTCCTGTATCTTGTAAGTAGTACCGTCATACAAAAAAGATGCTCTCATATACGCAGATCCTTTACTCGTTTCACTCTGCCGGCCGGAACTCCCAAACCCGGAATACTCATAAGTATAATCCATTGTATACTCGCACTCCATCTCCCCTGTGATCAGTCCTGATTCCACGTCAAAGGCGCAGCGGAAATTATCGAATATAATCTGGTTCATCGTATAATAATCACCGCTTTCACTGGCGAGGCTCTCTTTCAGGTCATCATAGACAGCCTTATATTCCGGTGCAGCGCTTCCGGTAAACAGGACTGATACTTCACTGTAATCTTCACCGGATACAGCTGAAATATAAAATTTCTCCAACGCTTCCTCCATCTTCGCCTGCAGAGCTTTTTCCCCGTTCTCCGACAGTGTCAGTTCTGTGACTGCCGCGCTGCTGTCTGAAGACGTATCAAATTCCCCCTCATACACCTCGCACCACGGCACTGCTGCCTCGATAGAGTGGACGCCGTTAAAAACAGAAATCCGATACGTATCCGTCCCTTCCTCTTGATCCTCTGTTTTGTACTTCGCATCGAGTTCCACTCCGTCTACCGCCGCCTTTGCACCTGCCGGTACTACAACAGGATAGTCATCCGTGATCATGCCTGCGGCAGATATCTTCCATACATCAAAGAGAAACAGCGCCTTGCTGCTCTGGCGCACTGCGGTAAAGCGAAGTTTAAAAGTCCCCTGTCCCGGCACAGAATACTCAGCTTCAAAATTCCGGGAAATATCACTTCTCTCCCCGTCTGTTTCTTTCACTGTATAGCTGGTAATATCTGCAGTCCTCGTCCGCTCCATCACATCCGCGAACTGTTCCTCCTGCATGCTATTTTCCTTCGGGAACTCAAGCAGATCATACATGGCAGACCAGTCTTTGGATACATATGCCGAGAAATACTTTTCTGCAACTGTACGTGGATTGTATTTTGTAAAGCCGGTCACAAAAAATGCAGCGATCACCACAGCCAGACATACAGCTTCTCCAAGTGCGATCATCTGCAGCAGAGAAAGCCTTCCAATCCCCTGCGGCGTTGATTTTCTGCGCGGTGCAGTCTGTTCAGCCGGAATCCTGTCACCATCTGTATCCAGTTTCCTGCCGCAATGTTGGCAGAACCGCGCGCCATCGCTGTTTTTTGCTCCGCACTCATGACAAATACGCATAGACCATCCTCCCACTATCATACTTCCGCCACTATACGATAATTATAATTTTCTCATATAATTTTTGCAATATTCATTTCACAGTCCTCTGCCCGGGGCATATTTTAAACTAAAGCCCCGGATTTCGCACTTCCGGAACAACCGGGGCATCCATAGAAAGAAGGATATATTTATGAGTATAAAAGGTCTTGATGTCAGCGAATTTCAGGGAGAAGTGGACTGGGAGCGGGTAAAGGCCGCAGGATATGAATTTGCGATGCTGAGAGCCGGTTATGGCTATGATACTGTTGATAAACAGTTCCGGAGAAATGCTTCCGAGTGCAACCGGATCGGCCTTCCGATCGGCGCCTACTGGTTCTGCTACGCATTTTCACCGGAAAAGGCAGCGCAGGAAGCTGACGGATGCCTCAACACTATTTCCGGATACCGGCTGGATTATCCGATCTGTTATGATATCGAGCAGGCGTCCGCGGATTATGTAGAAAAACAAGGGATCCCGTTTACCTCCGCACTTGCCAGAAATGTTGTGACCAGTTTCTGCAACCGAATAGAAGCGGAAGGCTGGTATGCTATGTTTTACACAAACCGCAACTTTCTCGACACATACCTTGGAGCGGACCTGCCAAAACGCTACGCCTACTGGTACGCCCGTTATACAGACCAGTTCGATGGAACAGACTGCGGCATGTGGCAGTATACGAGCACCGGCAGTGTTCCCGGCATCAGCGGGAATGTGGATCTGGATCTGGGGTATGTAGACTATCCGTCAGTTATAAAGGACGCCGGCCTGAACCATCTTGCGGGCGGCAGCGCCCCCGCTCCATCGCCCTCTCCCCAGTATATCACCTACGTGATCCAGCCGGGCGATACACTCAGCGGGATCGCCCAGCGCTACGGCACAACAGTGAACACCCTGACACAGCTGAACGGTATCTCCGATCCGGATAAAATCTATGCCGGAAATACGTTGAAAGTACCTGAAAACGGAACCGGCACCGGTTCTTCCGCACAATACTATACGATCCGGTCAGGAGACACACTCAGCGAAATTGCACAGAGGTTCGGAACTACTGTCAGTGCACTGGCACGTCTGAACGGCATTTCCGATCCGGATAAAATCTACGCCGGAAACAGAATAAGGGTAAAATGAATTAAGATTTTCATAAGGTTTTTTCTTTTTCTTTTAGAGTTTAAACATACTTTGGACACATTTTCTGGCTATACTATGAACCAGATAGTTGATAAAACAACTATCTCCCCCCTCATAAAGTATTGGCATCCCGGGGGACCGGGATGTCGCACTTTACTCTCATTCCTTTAGATAACTATAACAACGACGAAAACCCGTTGGCCGAAAGGTCGACGGGTTTTCGTTGTTTATAAAACTGTCCCGGGTGTACCAAGGATTGTTTGGGGGCGTTTGGTCCTTCAACAGAGGGGCTGAACCCTCTGACTACATAGAAATCTTGCTTGCAGGAAATCTTGGAAAGGAGGGCAAACGCTATTCCTTTACTAAATATAAGGGTTTATATTCGATTTTGTTACTATTTATTAGAGTTATTTCGATGCTTTATCTATATTTTATTTCCTGTTTAGAATTTTTCCCCTTCTTTTATGATTCACTCATACTTTTGTCACAATTCTCTTCTATACTATGAGTCAGATAGTTGATAAAACAACTATCTCCCCCTCATAAAGTCAGAGCACCAAACGGTGCCGCACTTTACTCTCATTCCTTTTTAGATAAACTATAAAACCACGAAAAACCGTCCGGCCCGGACGGTTTTTCGCTTATCTGCCAAAAGGCGGTAAATCATCTGATTCTCTTCACTCCACGCCTCTTGTCTCATCTGCAATATATTCAAAGAAATCAAAATCAGCATACTTTCCATGCTTCATACGGTCTGCACAGGTCAGTCCCGCCATGGTTCCGGTAAATTCCCCGTACTTACAGTACTCGTCCGAGAATTTTGTCGTATCAAACTCCGGGCCGATCTTCCGGTAGTCTTTTCCATCTTCGCTCCACTCAAACCGGGTCTTTCTGCCCGCCACATAGAGGCGCATCCAGACCGCTCCCTCCGGAGCCGGCACGCGCCAGTCATTATATTCTGTCTTCCTGCCGTTCTCGAGCTGCACCACGGAAAGCGCCGGGCCGCCTAGTGTCTCACTGTAGTATTTCCTGAGATTCACATAATTCATATTATCATAATAGATGATCAGGCCGGCGCTGTGCTGGTATACTTCCGGTTCAAACTCCATCTTCGTTGTGATCCGTGCGTATACGCTGGTCAGTTTTCTTGCCAGGATACTTACCCTGTTCAACGACGTCCTTGCCTCCTGACCGCGTATTCTGACATATCCGGGTCTTGCATTCACATCTGCAAAAGACTGCGGCATGATACGTGGCGCATAATACCAGTTTCCCAGCTCCCCGCTATCAAAGTCGTCAAAATCCGGGATCTTCGGCATAGGGCATTCAGGGAGAGAACTCTCGACTGTCTCCACCCGTGCCAGATTACCCGCATCCATGCGCAGCCAGCCATCCTCGGTCCATCTCATCTTCTGAACCGCCGTCTCCCGCCCCAGCGTACATCGTAGTTCCGGAACGAACGGGCGCGCCGTGTGGTAAAACAGATATACTTCGCCGTCCGGTGTCTCTACATAGCTTCCATGACCGGATTTCTGAAGGATAGAATCCGGATTATAGTACTTCGGCTTCAGATGGTCAGGGTCATCTCTCTCATAGGACACTCCGGGAGCGGATGTAAGGATCGGATTCTCCGGATCTTTCTCGTACGGTCCCCACACATTCCGGGAACGTCCCATGGTAACACAATGATTATATCCGGTTCCGCCCTCAGCACACATGATATAATACCATCCGTCATGTTTGGTAAGATGCGGCGCCTCGATACACCCCCGGTCCGTACCGCCTCTCCAGATGCGCTTCGGATATCCAATGATCTGCTGTTTTTCCGGCGAGTACTCCACAAGGCAGATCACGCCCGGCTTCTCGTATCCGTCTCTTGTCTCCCATTCAAGGGATACGAGCCATTTACGCCCGTCGTCATCATGGAACATAGAAGCATCGAACCCCGCCGAGTGGAGATACACAGGTTCACTCCATGGACCTTCGATATTTTTCGCAGTGATCACATAGTTATCAACATCAAAGTATCTTGCATTCATGGAATTCATGATCCCGTACACAAGATAAAACAGACCGTCCGCCTCACAGTAGGTCAGACAGGGCGCCCAGATTCCTTTGGCCGACGGAAGTCTTTTCAGATCCACCTTTTCATCGTCCGTCAGGATATGCGTGAGCAGCTCCCAGTTTTTCAGGTCCCTCGAATGATAGACAGGCACCCCCGGCATCCATTCGAACGTAGAGACCGCCACATAATAGTCCTGCCCTTTTCTGCAGGCACATGGATCGGGATTAAATCCCGGAAAGATCGGATTTCTGATCATCTCTCTTGTCCCCCTGTACAAATTTATCCATCTCTTCGATCAGCCCGCTTCTATGACCGCACTTACTATACTGTGTGCCGGCGCTGTCAGGGCCGCCAGTTCTCCCGCCATCCTCAGATTGCATTCCAGCTCTTCGTCTGTCCGGTTCAGCAGCACAAAGACAATATTTCCGTCAGGATTTCTCCATGCCGTGAAGTCCAGTTTATCTGTATATCTGGTCACTGCAAGCCGGACAGCTCCCGGTTTGATAAAATGTGTGAAATGCCAGTAGTAGCGGAGACATTTTCTCTCGTGCAGGACTCCCGTGTCCACGTCATACAGATACGGCGCGTCGCAGAAGTTCTCCGTATGGTTCGGACCACCCTCATAGTCCAGCAGGATATTCCAGTCATAGAATGCACACATCCCGCCGTTCAGGTTGCCAGCCATATCATGTGCAAGACGCTCAGCATTTTCAAGTTCAAACTCTCTTCCGTATTTACCAAACTCCAGACAGCTCTCGGAGAGGATCAGTTTCTTATCCGGGTATTTCTGCCGCACCAGGTCCAGCGCTTCAAAGTGGTCACCGCTGTACCAGTGGAATGCAAGTCCCGCGACCAGATCTTCCGTCGTATCGTCAAGGATCTCTGCCGCCCGGTCATACAGACGCTCTTTATTGTGATCCCAGATAAAAAGTTCAATATCGTCATACCCGTGCCGCTTCAGCGCCGGCGCAAGATAGTCTCTCAGGAATACCTTTTCCTCCTGTGGTGTATAGACACAGGAATCCCACTCCTGAACCGCTTTCGGCTCATTCTGGACAGACATCCGCTCCACACAGAAACCGCGCTTTTTAAATTCCCCGATATACCTGCACAGATATTCCGCCCATCTCTCACGGTACTCCGGTTTTAGGGAACCGCCCTTCTTTCGTTTCCCATTGGTCTTCATATAAGCCGGAGGCGACCACGCGGACAGCATGATCTTCAGCTTCTTCCCGGCTTTCCTTTCTGCTGTCTCAAGGAGCGGCAGTATATATCTCTCGGTATCGGCAAAAGAAAAGTTTTCCAGTTCCGCATCGCTTTCATGCGGGTCCGCCTCATACATCCGTGTGGAAAAATCACAGCTGTCCATGTGGATGCGGACTCTCTCGTAGCGCATCTCGTCTTCTGCAAAGTATTTCTCCAGCATCTGGTCCTGCTGCCCGGGCGACATGAGAGAAAACACATATCCTGCTGCATCCGTGATCGCGCCGCCGAAGCTCTCCAGCGTCTGATAACTGACGTCTTCATAAATATTTAGGACCTGGTTTTCCTCACCGTCGTCTCTTTTGAATAAAAGTATTTTATTTTCGAGCTGTCCGTTCTCCTTTGTAGTATATAAATCTGCTCTCATCTCAACGCCTCCTGACCGGATATTGTGAAGATTACCGCCGACAGTCCTGCAATTCCCTTGATAAAAGATATTTTCTCTCCGGATTCTGTTGTTTCCTCTTCCTTCACACGTTCTTTACAGGTAAAGAACATGAACATATTCAAAACGACAAACACGATCATCAACACTATGAAAGTCAATGTCCATCCGCCCTGTGTATAGGCGTCCCCGCCCCCGAAGAAACCAGTCATCTTCAGTACGACAGTGTTGATCGTCATTGTACCCGCTGTAGCCAGCAGCATACGGAAGTTACCCAGAAGACCTCTCTCGTAGCGGTTCCTTGTCATCAGGCTGTTCATCGTAGCGTACGGCACGTTGATGCCTGTGTAGAAGATCGTGGATACAAGATTATATGTAAGGAACATATATGCGATCTGCACCGGTCCTGCAAAGCTTGACGGCACGCTGAACATCAGCACCGTACATACCGCCAGCGGAATACACAGTCTGGCGATCCACGGTCTTGCCTTTCCATATTTGCTGTGCGTGTGGTCTACAATGTATCCCATGATCAGATCCGATACACCGTCAAGTATCTTGGAAATCGCGATCATAGACGCCGCGGCTGCAGCACTTGCTCCCACAACATTTGTATAATATACAAGCAGAAACGCACTGATCGCCGAGTAGACCAGGTTGCCCGCATAATCGCCGATTCCATAGGCAAACCGCTCTATAAATGAAAGTTTCGCATCCGGATCCATATTTACTTTTCCCATTTTTTCTAACCTTCCTCTCATATTTTTTGATCAACTGCTGTGGAGCCATTCCCCCTTTTCACACTCCGCAGCATGTGTCAGCCGCTCTTATTATTTCTCTGCCGGGAACCATCCAAAGTCCACACATCTGCCGAGATCCCAGCAGTCCCAGCCGACCCAGCCTTCCGTGTTGACCGTATCGGTCAGCATCTTGTATGTCCAGTAGAAGTATCCCGAGCCTTTCTTCCATGCAGCGAGCTGGGCATCGGCAACTGCACGGTAGATCGCTTTCTTCTCCGCCACGGACATTGCCTCTTCGGACATCCCCTCCTGCCCGTTGAGAACTGTCTGCCCGCCTTTCGTGTCATGACCTACCGCAAGGGAATTAAACAGGCACCATTCTCCGCAGATCACCGGGAAATATTCTTCCATCTCTGCAATGTCTGCCTCGAAATGCTCTTTCACATAATTGACATATCCATCGATTGTCTGATCACAGCCGTTCATCTCCGCCACCATCAGATACATGTGTGTATCAAGTACTACATTTTTATATTTATCTTCTCTCATAAAGTCTTTCCACGCTTTCAGGCGGAATGCATCGTGGATGACCACATATTTGTCTTCAGGCATATATTTTCGCAGCCTGTCATATGCATCCAGATAGAACTGACGGATAAACTCCATTGTATTCGGCTTGGACCCGGCCGCTTTCTCCGGATCCACTGCCGGATAACGCTCCTGCACATGCATAGTCTCCCACATGTCCTCGAGGATCGGTTCGTTAATGACCTCGATGCCCCACAAACCTTCTCTCGTACCGTAGCGTTCTGCCAGTCTCTCCAGCACACCGAGCTCAAACTCTACTTCCTCCGGCTCCTGGGACCATTTACATACGCCGCTGATGCCGCCGTTGTCGAATCCGTTCTGGCTGTCCGGCGCAGTATGCAGGTCAATGAGAATCTTCAGACCATATTTCTCTGCCCAGTTAAACGCATTGTCCAACTCCTTCACACATCCGACGAACGGCGCCCTGTCGCCAAAGATAAAATACGGTACCGGAATGCGGACCGCATCCATGCCCATCGCCCTGATCCTTGTAAAGTCGCGCTCTGTTATGTACTCAGAGCGGTGCATTCTGATCCTTTCCTCATAGATCTCTTTTGGGAGCTGAGTCGGCAGATAATACTCATCCTCTGCCGTTGTGCCGTCGAAGAGTCCCGGGCTCATCCATTTTTCCAGTACCAGCCAGTTACCAAGATTTACACCTTTTACATACATTTCCTTCATTCCTTTCTCTTTTAATGTCAGCAAAGTTTCAGCGTACTGCTCCTCTCTGCCGCACAGTGGCCTGGTGCCTGCCTTGTGAGTGTATAGTAGTACATTTTCAGGCGCTTCTATATCACATTTTTCGGGCAAATATTACATTTTTCAGGGAAATATGATACAATACCTATGCAAAATAAAACCCCCGCCAATCCCGCCATTTCGTTCTGCCGGGCAGAGATCATATCAGGAGGACATATAATGAACGAACACTATCTCATAAAATATATTTCCTATCACCTGCACACGATCGTGCGCCGCTATGATATAAACGGCACACTGCTCGAATCATATTGTGCCCGTATATCATTTCATGATTGTTTTGAGGATGATGAAATCTTCCGCGTTTTCGCCGGGACAGCGCTGCCATCCGGCAAAAAAGACATTCCCGTGATTCTGTCTGCAGAAGGTGAGCTTGTCTACGCCCTGATCCGCACCGGCAGCCGGTATACTCTGATCGGACCGGTGAGAATGACTACGCCGGTGGATTTCCTGCACACATATCCGGGCGTGATACCGCTGCCGGACATTTCTGTCCGCCCTGTCACAAAACAGTGGCTCCTCTCTGTATATGCCTGCGAATACGATACATTTTCCAAAGATATCCTTCTTGTACACAATCTTTTCCATGAAAAAGAGATAACCGAAGAGATGCTGAATCTGGAAAACTCCGTTGACACAAAGACAGATGAAAAGCTGCGTGAATCTTTTTCGCAGCTCGTCTTCACAAACAGGGAATACGGAAAAGTGCACAATCCTTATGACCAGGAGCTGCGTGAATTCTCCTCTATCGAGTCCGGCGATCTGGCCCAGCTCGAACGAAGCCTCAGTGAAGATTATCCGGGGGAAGTAGGCACCCTTTCCGAAGATCCTCTCCGGCACGCAAAGAACCGGGGCATCGTCGTAGTCACACTAGCGTCACGTGCAGCCATGCGCGGGGGCGTTGTACCGGAAGAAGCCTATTCCCTGAGTGATTCCTACATCCAGAAGATTGAAAAATGCAGGGATATCCCGGCAGTATTCCACCTCTTCTACGCTGCCGAATACGAGTACACCCGTATGGTAAAAGAGCTGAAAGAGCAGAAAGAGGGCACTCTTGAAAAGGATAAAAATCCCCATATCAATAAATGCAAAGACTACATCTTCTCTCATCTGCACGGCCGGATCAGCGTACAGGAGATCGCGGACGCTCTCGGCCTGAATGCTGCCTACCTCTCAGAACTGTTCCACGACTGTGAGAAAGTCACTCTGACAGAGTACATCCGCAGGGAGAAGATCAACCTGGCGAAGAACCTCCTGATCTACTCCCGCTATTCCTACAGCGAGATATCCACTTATCTCGGCTTTTCTTCCCAGAGTCATCTGGGAAAATATTTTAAAAGTTCGACAGGCATGACTATGCGCCAGTACCGCAATGTATACGGAATGAAAGAATTTGACACATGATAAGCTGATGTGCCGGACTGCCGCAATATGATCACAGCTCTTCCAGGATCAGAACATCCCAGTCCCGCAGGCGGATATTGCCGCCAGCGCGGTATTCCCTGCCGTTCAGGATATCTCTTGCTGCAGTGAACGGGCACGGGATCTCCCGTTCCTCTTCGCTGTAATGCAGGATATAATGAAGCCTCCGGTCTGCTCCGTCTGACGTGGAAGGTATCACACCGCTTCGCATGATGACCGGCCAGGAGAACGCCGGCACCGCGATCTTCGCGTCTACAGCAGCTTTTTTATACACTTCTTTCAATATCTCTTTATCCGTGTAACACCCTGCATAATATGCGCACCCTCTCCCATACTCATGCCTTGTGATTCCGGCATAAGCACTCCAGTATTTATGTTCATATATGGCAAGGCTTTCTGCTCCGGCACTCTCCTGCGGCTTCAGGAGCTCCGCGATATATTTCGCCTGCCGTCCCATCAGTTTTGTCCTGCCGGGTTCCGTATACTGATTGCAGCTCATCCCGAAGCACTCCTGCAGCAGATGAGGCTGGGTATCCGCATACACGCGCACGTATTCATCCGCCACAAAAGACTTGAATGAACTCACGAGTACTCCGCCGTTTTTCACAAATGCATCCAGCTTTTTCAGCATTTTTTCAGAAATACAATAAAGTGCGGGAGTCACGATCATGTCGTATCGGTCGGGCTCCAGCGCATTTATATCCACGATATCGCATTCGATATTCATCTCATAGAGACTGTCATACATCCACCGTACCACATCATTATATGTAAGGTCTTTATCAATCGGGAACCATTTAAAGGCGCTCAGGGAATGATTGTCCACCACAAGGGCTGTCCTGTTGTCCTTCTTCATACTGCACAGTACTGCCCCGATCCTCTTCCACTCCTGCCCGGTCCGGCAGACTTCCTCATAGGCAGGATTCGTACCCATGTCATGGCTTAAAATCCCCTTCCAGTACGTCTCGTATCCGCTGTGTATGGAATGCCAGTTCCAGTACAGCAGCCCCCCGGCACCACTCGCCAGATGGCTGTATGCATGAAGTCTGAGCTGTCCCGGATACGGCGTCCAGTATTTAAACGCCTGTGCCTGGCACTCCAGCACAAGGTAATTGTCGTCCTTCAGACTGCGTATACTGTCCCCTCCAAATGCGATCTCCGCACCGGTAAGTTCATCCTGTGTGGGATGGTAGATGTCTGTTCCGGAAAGTGTCAGGCACTTTGACGCCTCATAGTGGCTGATATCCGGCTGCACACCATAGGAATACCCGTCCTGTGCGATGTCTGCACCGAACTTCTTCCACTCAAAATCAAGATTATGGGTGATAAACTGATCCTCTCTTTTATACTCCCGGATGATCTGCGCCTGCCACGCAAGGTAATCCGCCGCTATTTTTCTCCGGTATTTCTCAAACTCTGCCATCAGGCCGCCATTTATGCAGCCTCTCATATCCGGAAAATCCTCCCAGTCATGGATCGAGTTGCTCCAGTAGGCAAGTCCGAATGCCTCATTGAGCCGCTCTGTTGTCACGAACTTCTCCTTCAGGTACTGCCGG